>NZ_JBJHPC010000022.1:0-31203 GCF_045257485.1 Streptomyces sp. YS-3
GCACCGTACGCCCCAACTCCGGCCCCCGGCACCCGAATCCCGCCACACGGAACGCGCGAAGCCCCCGGGCGGATACGCCTGGGGGCGGGGATGGGGTAAGGTGAGCAACGATGCGATTCCCCCTCGGGGGGTCGTTGCGCGAGTGTAGTTTAATGGTAGAACATGAGCTTCCCAAGCTCAGAGCGCGGGTTCGATTCCCGTCACTCGCTCCATTGAGAAACCCCAGGTCGTTGGCCTGGGGTTTGTTTGTTGTCTAGACCAGTTTCGACCCGCGTGCCATTCGCGTGCCATAAGGGACCGAATACCGCACCTAATTGAGCGACACAAGCCCATCCATGAGGGCGCGCCGCCAGATCGTCTCGAATCTTGAGACGGATTTCATGTGATCTGCACCACTCACGCGGCGAAGGGTGCTCGTGTGCAGGCGCGAAGCACCTTCAAGTGCGACGACAAGAACGTGACAGGGCCAAGAGGAGCGGGTATCGGTCCCGGCACCGCACTGGTCACACCTCTCGGACAGTCGCGGCCGGATTGCTGCGGCCTTGTAACAGGCAACGCTCGATCAACACGCAGGCTCGTCACAGATGCCCAACGCACCTTGTCCGCCGGTAAGTTCACCGAGCCGGACTCTTGGACATCCACTTCCCCCGGCTCGGGGGACTGGCCGACTGCCCGCTTCGGGGAGGATTCCACATGGGACGCCGCACCAAGTTATTGACCGGACGTGCCGCCGCCACGCTCGCACTCGCACTGAACTCGATGGCCCTCGGGCCCCTGTCCGCCGCCCACGCGGACGGAGCGCCGGAGTCCGACGATCCGATCGTCGTCTCGGACGCCGGCAACGCCACGGCCAAGCTGACCATCGTCCTCGACAAGCAGGCACCGGAGGACCGCCCTCACGGCGACGACACCCCGGTGATGTCCGACGAGCAGGTGGCCGACGAGCTGGCGAAGTTCAACGACGTCGTGGACGTCACCTCGACCCCCGAACCGGCGGGCACGCTTTCGGCAGAGGAACTGAGCGTGCTCTCGGCCGACAACGCCTCCCCGGACACGCCGGAAGCCGCGGACGATACCGCTACCCCGACGCGTATCGACCCCGGCGGCGGAGGTGGCCGGTCCGTCCTCAAGTGCTACGACAACCGAAGCTGGACCGACGCACGCGGCACCTTCATGGCACGCCACAACTGCGCCTACAACAACATCAACTGGGGATACAAAATCTCCCCGGCAGTACGGGCGATCATCAGCAGTCCCGTGCGCGAGACCGGCCTGCGCTGGTGGAAGAACAGGAAGAACCAGCCCGCGAACAGCCCTCACACGGTCGGCTCGTCGTACCTGTTCCACGGGACCATGGGCAAGGTCAACGCGTGGGACGCGGTGGACTACCAGGACTACATGACCTTCTCCGTCAAAATCGGTGGCCGCACCGGCCGCGGCACGCTCACCTTCGCGGGCGGCGTCGTCCCGCTGCGCGGATAATTCCCGCCATGCATCCCGCTGAGCTGGTAACCCGTCAGGCCGAGACGATCCTGAACCGTCTCGGCCTGATGGGCCGGTGTGAGATCTCGGTCGTGACCGTTGGATACGACTCGACGGCCCTCACGGGGGAACACGGGCATCCCAGCACTCCACCCTCCCCTGCGGGCGCGTACAGCTCCTGGCTAGCCGTGCAGTCAGGACCGGTCGACGACGAGCCCCCGCTGGACGACGGTATCCATGTGCTGGTCTCCACAGCTGACGAGTCGACGCGGGTCCACCTGCCACCGGGCATGGAGCACGTCGAGGCTTTGGTGCTCCTGGCCGACCGGCTTCAGGACTGGGCCATCGAGTTGACGCATGGCCGGGCCCTGCCCCCGTGTCCAGGGCACCCTCACCCGATGTCTGCCACTGCGGTGGATGACTCTGCGGCCTGGGTCTGCCCCGCCAGCCCCGAACAGGTACTGCTCCCGATCGCCTGACCCGCCTGAACCCGCCACAGCGCGGCTCCCAGCCGAACAAGACCACCTCTCGACGAAGGTCGTCAGGGGACACGCCACAGGGCCGGACCAGCGGGACGCCCGACCCAGTCCTTCGGGTACTCATGCTTCCCGTGCGAAGGAGTCGTCGGTTGTGCCGCGAGCGCGCGAGACGAGGGGGTGGATAGTGGCCCCTTCGTCCCCCGCGTGCTCGGCCGCCTCCGCTTCCGCGCGCTGGCGACGCACATCGACATCGATGGCTCCGGCGAGCTTGCGCTGGTGCTTGCGCGTCGAGTGCTGATAGATCAGTTGGGCCCGCTCCGAGGAGTGGCCGGCGCGGACCATGAGGTCCTTCATCTTCGCGCCGGTGTCCGCGGCGATGGTGTTGCCGGTGTGCCGCAGGTCGTAAAAGCGGAAGCCCTCGGGCAGGCCGACTTGGTCGCGGACTTTGCGCCACTTACGGCCGAAGGTCGTGCCGCGCAGCCGGGCCCCGCGCTCGCCCACGAAGACCAAGCCCTCAGGGCCGGCTTCGGCGAACCAGTCAAGGTGGCGGCTCACGTCCAGGTGCATGAAGCCGGGCAGTACGATCTCCCGCTTCCCCGCCCGAGACTTGGGGTCGCCGATCACCCGGAGCCCGACATTCAGCTCGGGCGCTGCCCTGCACACATAGAGGGCGCTCCCGTCCGGGGCGATGTCCTTACGACGCAGCTCGGCCAGCTCCTCCGGGCGCATCGAGGCGAACGCGCCGAGAAGGACCATCAGTCGCCAGCGAATGCCGATCGCCTCGGCCAGCGCGAAAACCTCCTCGACCGACGCGACAGGGCGCTCGTCCGCCTCCTCCTTGCCCGCGCCGCGGATCTTGCAAGGGTTGCGGCGGATCATGTCGTCGTCGACGGCGGTCTCCATGATGGCCTTCAGCAGCCGGTACGCCTTGGCCACCTGCGTCTTCCCCGTGGCCTGCAGCCGCTCTGCCCGCCAGGTGCGGACCTTGGCAGGGCTGATGACGTTGACGTACTGCTGCCCGAACGTCGGAGCGAGGTGGAGCCGCAGCATGCGGCGGTACAGCTCGTCCGTCGTCGGCGCGATACCGCGCTCGTCGATCCAACGCTTGGCGTAGTCGGCGAACAACACCTCGCCTGCGGTCGGATCGAGCCAGTCACCGCGTGACTGGTCAGCCTGCATCTGCGAGAGGAAGACCTCGGCGTCCTTCTTCGCCTCAAAGGTCTCTGGCGCCGGACGCAGGATCCCGTCCGTGCCGGGGTAGCGGGCCTGGTACCGCCCGGAGGGGAGCTTGCGTATCGCACCGAAGCTGCGGCGCAGCGCCTTCTGGCGCGGACGCCCCACTAGGCCGCCCGCCCGTAGCGGGCGCGCCGGGCGCGGACTGGCTCGACCGTCCGCTCCTCTATGTAGGCGGCCAGGACGCCGTCGGCAATGCGAATGTGCTTGCCGACCTTGATGTAGCGAATGCGGCGCTCGGATACGAGGCGGCGGATAAACCGCTCGCCGACCCCGAGGCGCTCAGCAGACTCGACGACGCTAAGGAGACGGTCAGCCATTCAGTACCTCTCCCATTACCACTCGATGGCCGCCGGAGAATACTCTCCCACCCTTCCTGCTCGTGCGATCAGGAGGGAGCGCGTTCCAGATGGGGATGAAGGTCGATCGGTGCAAGAGCGGTCTCTCGTGAAATAGACATGGATATGGCATAGGGCGGACCCGCAGGCGCGCCGGGACCATCAATGGTCCGGAGGATCCCCGGTTTCGCTAACCGGGGATCGTCGGCTATGTTGCGCCCACCCCAGCCGGTTCCGGCCCTCTGGGAGGGTCCGCGAGGAGGGCCTGCGGAGGCGTTCCTAGGGCAGCGGCGATGGCCATGAGGTCGTCGATGTCGCAGCGCCTGACCGTGCGTTCGATGCGGGAGAGCGCGGTGAACGTCAGGGGACGGCCGAGTGCGGTGACGCGGGCGGCGAGCTGGCGCTGGGAGTAGCCGCGGGCGACGCGGGTGCGTTCGATGGCCTGGGCGGCGGCCTGTCCGGCGGGTCCGATTTCGAGTGGGCGTGGCGGCATGGGTGTGTTGTAGCTTGCGCGCCGGACGCCTGGGAAGGCATTCCTGTCTGCCGTGAGCGATCCTCGAACGGCGGTGATTTTCTGAGTGATTTCGGTGACCGGGGTTTCGGGTCTACAGTCTCCGGACCGGCGGACAGGTTTTCTTGGATTTCAGAGCCAGGTCTGGACTTTCACGCCCTAGGTGTGGCTGTGTTGTCCACGCACCCTGGCCCCTCGCCGGTTTCCTCGCCGATTTCGAAAGGCGGTCGATCGACATCGCCCGTATCCGCACCATCAAGCCCGAAGCCTTCATATCCGAGTCACTGGCCGCGGTCAGTGTGACCGCCGAGCGGACCTTCTTCGGCCTGCTCACCCAGGCCGACGACCACGGACGCTTCCGCGACCAGGCCGCCGTCATCGCCGGTGCCCTGTGGTCCCTGCGCCCCGAACACGGCCCGCTGGAGGTCGAGGACGACCTCAACCAGCTCCACACGGCCGGCCTGATCTGCCGCTACGAGGGCGAGGACGGCAAGCGGTACCTGCACCTCGTCACCTGGGCCAAGCACCAGAAGATCAACCGGCCCAGCGGAAGCCGCTGCCCGGCCTGCCCCCACCACGAAGGCGGACGTCCCGCGCAGCCCGCCGGAAGTCTTCATGGAGGACTCACGGAGGCTTCAGTGAGCCCTCCGGGAGCCCTCACCGAGGACTCGCGCATCCTGCGGGAGCCTTCCGTGAGAGACGGCGAATCCGCAGGTCAGGAGGTTTTCAGTGAGGTGTCACGGAGGAATCCGGGAGGGCTCACGGAGGACTCAGTGAGCCCTCATGGTCCGGATCTAGGACCTAGGATCCTGGATCTAGGATCACCTCCGGTGGGGGGCGCGAGCGCCCCCGCCCCCGAGTCCGTCTCCACTCAGCAGCTCATCGCCGAGTACGTCGCCGCCTGCCCCAACCGGCCGCCCAGCGGCTTCCTGGGGCGCCTGGGCAAGGAGACCGCCAAGCTGCTCACCGAAGGCATCGACGCGGCACACATACGCGCCGGCCTGGAGCGGCTGCGCACCAAGGGCCTGCACCCCAGCGTGCTGCCGAGCCTGGTCAACGAGGCCATGAACCCGCCCACACCCAGCGGCACATCCGCAGGGCACCGGCCGTGGACCAACCCGGTCGACGCCCAGGCCGCCTACGGGGGTGATCTGTGACCACACAGACCCTCGCCCGCGAGCCCCGCCAGCTCGGCGGCGCCATGGCCAAGATGGACGCGATCATGGCCACCCGCAACATCGACCCCGCCGTGGTCGATGCCGAGCCGTCGGCAGAACCGGTCACCGCGCTGGAGCTGGCCGCCGCCCGCATCCCGCGCCGCTACCGCGATGCCCTGGCCGACCACGCCGACGTATCGGCCTGGGTCTGGGAGATCGCGGCTGCCGGACGCCCGGGGCCGGGCGGCGCACCGGGCATCGCCCACGGGCCCTCGCTGCTGATCGCGGGCCCGACCGGCACCGGCAAGACCTACCAGGCGTACGGCGCCATCCGCTCGCTGCTGGGCGCTGGGGTCCGGCTGCGCTGGGAGGCCATCACCACCGCCGAGCTGCACGCCACCTTGCGCCCCCGCCAGGGCCACGACGGCGAACGCCGCTTTCAGGAACTGGCCCGCAGCCCGCTGCTGCTCCTGGACGACCTCGGCGCCGCCAAGGCGTCGGAGTGGACCGAGGAGCTGGCCTACCGGCTCATCGACCACCGGTACGTCCACGAGCTGCCCACCCTCATCACCACCAACGTCCCCATCGCCGACCTGCGTACAGCCGTCGGCGACCGCGTCGCCTCCCGCCTCGCCGAGATGACCCGTCGCGTCATCCTGGACGGCCCCGACCGCAGACGCGGCACGGCCACCTGCCCGCGCGGGTATTAACAGGCCCCTGCGCCCCCGACGCACCGCGCCCCAGCCACCCGATCCACTCCCCTGCCGCGCCCGGCCGCCCCTCGCCCTGCCCGGCGCGCGCAGATCACCACGGAGATCCACCTCATGACCACACCCACCGCGCTACCCGCTGCCCACGTCAAGGTCTGGGGCAGCACCGGCATCATCCCGCTCGCCACCCTCGTCTCCGCCCCCAGCACACTCCTCACCCCCAGGTCCGTGTGGGCCGCGATCGTGCGTGTCGCGGCGAAGGGTGGGATGCGATGACCAAGCCCGATGCCGAGCGGACTGCGCTCATCGCGGCGAGTGCCGTCATCGTCGTCCTCACCTGCGGGGCGTTCGCGCTCTCATACGCGCACCTGGCCCACGTCGCCGGCCAGCACGGGCTGGGAGGCTCACCCGTCCGCCGCTGGGCCTGGCCCGCCACCCTGGACGCCTTCATCATCGCGGGCGAACTACTTATGCTCCGCGCGGGCCTCCGCCACGTCACCGACCCGTGGGCCATCGCCGCGACCGTGATCGGATCGGTCGGCTCCATCGTGTTGAACGTGGCTGGGGTCAGCGGCGCGAACAACGCCGGCGCGGTCCCGCTCCTCGACTACGTGGTCGCCGCGGTTCCCCCGCTCGCCGCGATGCTGGCCTTCGCCGTGCTGATGCAGCAGATCCACCAGCTCGTCGAGCGTCCCGCCGACCGCCCGGATCCGGTCCCTGGCCAGGCTCAGGAAACATCGGCCACCGCTTTGACCAGCCCTCTCGATCTACCGGTCGCCGTATCCGAAACGTCCCGGGAGTCGGGTTGCGATACCGCTCCGCGTACCCATGACCAGACTCACCCGGCACGCGACCGTGAACCGGAAGAGGCCCCTGCCCTGGCCGCTCACCGGAACGCGGATCCGGTCATCTCAGCTCCGGAACGGAGCTCACCGGTGAATCCGGAACGGAAGCAGCCGGGAAAGCGCGGCTCCCCAGGGCGCGAGCCCGACCTGACCGATGCCGAGCTGCAGGCCATCGCCCTCGACCTCGCCAACGGCACCGGAGTGCCCTCCGTCGCGGACATGCGCGCAGAGCTCAAGAGGCGTAACCACAAGGCCGCCACCGAGCGAATCACGAGGGCGCTCAAAGCGCTCAAGGCCGGCAGCGGTGCCGGACATGCCCCGCAGAACGCCACCAGCAACTAGCGGCACGGGGCGCTCAACACCCAAGCCCCGCACCGAAATACCTAGGCGCGTACCGGAATCACCGCCGGTACGCGCCCCCGCATCCACACCCGGCGCCCACTCCCCCACGCACACGGAGAACCGATCCATGCCCGACCAGCACCACGAACGCCCCATCCCAAAGCAGGAGATGACCACAACTTCAGCCACCGCGTCAGCAAGGTATGCCGCTGGACCGTCCACAGGTCGGTCCCACGGGGAAGCCTCCTCCCCGGGGGTGGCGGAGGCAGGCAGGCACCAGGGGGTGCCCGGGGAGGAACAGGCCGCCGACGCCGATCGCACTGCTGCTCTGCCACTGCCGCGTGCCGCCGAAGCAGCTGCCCTGCACCGCGTCGCCCGCCGCCGCAAGCCAGACCCGAACGGCCAGCGCAAGAAGCGTGTCGATGCCCGCTACAGCAGCGAGGAGAAGGCAGTCATCCAGGCCAAGGCCCAGTCGCTGAACGTCAGCGGCGCCCACTACGTCGCCGTCGTCGTCCTGGCGCACGTCCATGGCGACCTCACCGTGCCCGGTCAGCGCACCCTGCTGGACGACTACATCGACGAGCTCAACGCCCTGCGCCAGCAGGTCGCCGCCATCGGCCGCAACGTCAACCAGATCGCCAAGAAGCTCAACTCCGGTGGCCATCCACAGCATGGGGACAGCACCCTGCTCACCCACACCGACCGGACCCTAAACGCCGTCGGCACCGCCGTCAGCCACATCGCGGCAGCGGCCAACCAGGTTGTCAGCCACAAGGCGGCCCGGTGATCGCGAAGATCAGCGGCGGCAGGAGTACTGCCGGCCTGATCCGCTACCTGTTCGACACGAAGAAGGCCAAGGACCACACCGACCCCCACCTGGTCGCCTCCTGGGACGGCTTCGCTCCCGACCCCGGCCGCACCACTGACGGCTTCGACGTCACCAAGAAGCTCCTCGTCGCCGACCTCGACCTGCACGTCAAGCAGGCCGAGCGGCTCGGCCGCGCCCCCGAACGCCACGTGTGGCACTGCTCGATCCGCGCCGCCGAAACCGACCGGCACCTCAGCGACGAGGAGTGGGCCGACATCGCCCGCCGGATCGTTGCCGCCACCGGCATCGCCCCCGACGGCGATCCGGACGGCTGCCGGTGGGTCGCCGTCCGCCACGCGCCCGACCACATCCACATCGCCGCCACCAAGCTCCGCGCCGACCTGCGTACCGCCCGCCACTGGAACGACTACCTCACCGCCGACCGCGAACTCGCCGCCATCGAGAAGGAGTACAGCCTGCACCAGGTTGTACGCGGTGATCGCACCGCCGCCAAGCGGCCCACCCGCGCCGAGCAGGAAAAGGCCAAGCGAGCCGGCCACGACCGGACCGCCCGCGAACGCCTGCGCGCCACGGTGCGTACCGCTGTGGCCGCCGCCACCAGCACCGAGGAGTTCGTCCGCCTGCTGGAGCACACCGACGGCGTCCTGGTCGACGTCAAGCACTTCCCCTCCGGCGACGTACGCGGCTACACCGTCGCCCTCGAAGGCGACACCAACGGCCAACAGGAACCCGTCTGGTTCTCAGGCTCCGAACTGGCCCCGGACCTGTCCTGGCCCAAGATCCGCACCCGGCTGACCGCCACGACCAGGACCAGCCATCCCTGGCACACCGTCCTGGCCGCCGCCGAGTACATCCCGCACGCCCTCACTCACGACGACGCACCCGCCGCCCAGGCCCACATCACCGCACTCGCCGAGACCCTCGACGCCCTGCCCCTACTCGCTCCCACTCCCTACAAGGAGGAGCTGCGCCAGGCAGCCGCCGCCTTCGAACGCGCCTCCCGTTCCCGCGTCCACGCCGCAAACCAGCACGCCGCCCACCTGCGCGGAGCCATCAAGGACATGCTCCGCACCTCACCGCCCCACGGCCCGGACGGCACCCTCCTGGCCCTGCTCCTCGACACGATCGTCCTCGCCGTCATCGCCACCGTCCGCTGGCACGACCTGCAACGCCACGACCAGCAGGTCGCCTCGGCCCACGAGGCCCTCACGCGCCTCCAAGCCGTCGCGGACCGGGCCGCCGCCCTTCCCCTGGCCACACTGACGCGAGTAGCTCCCGCCAGCGACATCTCCCAGCTCCACTACGCACGCGCCGTCCGCGTCGCCCTTCCCGAGCACGCCGAGAAGATCCTCGGCGCCCCCGACTGGGCCGCCCTCGCGGTGGTGCTCGCGCGAGCCGACGCAGACGGCCGAGATCCCACCGAGGTCCTGCGCAAGGCCGCCGACCAGCGTCCCCTCGACGACGCCCGACACCCTGCACGCCTCCTCACCTGGCGTATCCAACAGGAGATCCAACGACCCCCGACACCCCGTCCCACGCCCTCGGCACCGGCCACGGCACCAAACCCCAGCACGCGTCGCTCCCATCGCTGACCGCCGGCCCCACAGGCTCGGCCGCCGCAGGTGCACGAATGCACCTGCGGCGGCAGTCGCGCTCCGTGCTGTCTCGGTCAGGCGACGTCCAAGAGTTCGGAGAGGCTGTCGCGGCCGGGGGTGTCGTCCGGGAGTGCTTGGCACAGGGCCAGGGCGCGGGTCTTGGTGAGCCCATTGCGATAGGAGGCCGGGAGGCCGCCGTAAGCCTGTACGGCGACGTGAGCAGCGGCTTCCCGGTCACCGTCGTGCGCGAGGCAGGACGCCTGGTCGATCGCGATCAGCGCCCGTGTCATCAGCGAGGGCGCTCGCGAAAGTTGCAGGGCGGCCGACTGCGCCTCGTACGCGCGGCGAGTCTCTCCCAGGTGGGTCAGGGCCTGACTCATGTGGACCTGATGCTTCTGCATGGGGTAGCCGAACCAGGTGTCCGCGCGCTGCTGGGGGCTGAGCCGGTCGGCGAGGCGCTCGACATCCGTGACGGCGTCGAGGGCCTTGTCGCGGTCGCCTCCGATCGCGTAGGCGCGCGAGGCGACGGCGGCGGCGAGGGCGGCAGCCGCGCTGGGGCTTTCGCCGGCCAGGTGCCGGGCCTGGTCGGCGAGTTTTGCGGCGGCGGCCGGGGCGCCGTAGTTCAGCGGCACCATGGCCTCGCGGCCGAGGACCCAGGCGTGCAGGAGCTGGTCTCCGGACTGCTGGGCGGCGCGTCCGGCGGTGGCGAACCAGCGGTGGGCTTCGCGGTGGTTGCCGAGGTCGTGCAGGACGATCGCGAGCATGCCCGCCATCTGTCCGGTGACGTGGCACAGCTGGCTGCGGCTCTGGTCGGTCTGGGCTTGGAAGAGAAGGGGTTTCATCTCCTCCAGGTCGTCCTGGAGGTTGGCCAGGACGTCGGCTGGTGCCTGGCCGTGGTAGCCGTAGCCGTATCGCTCGGCGGTCGACTCCCAGTAGCCGAGATCGGGATGGGTGTGGTCGGCGGCAAGGGCGGCGTCGATGTCGGTGCGGGTGGACGTTAAAGCGGCGAGCCCGGTACCTGCCAGACCGGCAGCGAGCGCGCCGCGCATCACATCGCGGCGCTTCATCGGATCGTCTCCATCTCCATGATCTTGTAAGGGAGTTACCGGGTCCCCGGCCTCCCATGGCCTTGCGGCCAAGCCTAAGTCCGCGCCCGGGATTCCGAGTCCGTCCGCGATCCGCTCCAGCACTGGCAGGGAGGTGACGTCGGCGTTTCCGCGTGCGATCTGGCTGACCCGTTCGGCGCGGATGCCGCATGCTTCGCTGATCTTGTTGAAGCTGATCTCGCCCTCGGTGTGGGCCAGGGCGAAGACCGTACTGATGTCGCGCCGGGCGAGGGCCTCGGTGAAGCGAGGATCACGTCGTAGGGCTGCGGGCAGTGCTCCCGGCGGGTTACGAAGTGCCATGGCTACCCCCTCGGTTGGCGACGCCCCCCACGGAATGTACCCATCGTGGGGGCCCCTTACATGGGGTTACCGCGTCGCTCGGGCCGTCCTTAACTGAACGTGCTTGCCCGGTCTACGCGACGTCGAACGTCGAGATCCGGGCTTCCCGTTGGCCTGGCGGCCGGAATCCCTCGCTGCATTGTTCGGCCGCCCCGAACCGAGAGCCGGTGACCCCACGATGCACGCCAATGGAACCGGAAGGACCAGCCTCCTCCCGAAGGTGACCGAAAGCGCCGACGCCGACCAGGTGCTTCAGGTCACCTCGGCCCCGGCGCTGCGGGCACCGGTGAGCATGGTGGTCTTGCTGGAGCGTGACATCACCTACGACCACGGGGCGGGGCAAGCCCGAATCGGAGTGAACGTCGTGCTCGGCGACGGCAACACCCAGCGGGCCGAACTGGTCTTGAACCCGGCCCAGATGTACGCGACGTCCGCGAGGCTGGATCGGGCCATCCGGGCTCGCGAGGCCGCCCGCTCGGTCGGCGGCCGGTGATGGGCCGCCACCGGTTACAGGTCGACAGCGACGTGGTGGCCGCCATCAGCTGGTGGGGCGCGATCCTCACGGGGCTCGTACTGGTCGGCCTCTCCGCTGATCAGGAGCTGCGCCATGACGTCTCCGTCGGACGGACCGCTGTGACCGTGCCGGATGTGGCAGACGCCCCCGAAGGCGGAGACGACGGCACCTAGACCGCTCCGGCGCCCGGCCCTGGGGATCTGCCGCCGGGTGCCGGAGCACCAGACCGCCGCCCTTGCGGGCGGCGCGGGCGGCCCCTGCCGGCTGCCCCGCCGTTCCCGTCCCGTCGCGCCCATCGGCTCGGGCTGCGGGGCGGGGACGGCCGCTTGACCCCGGCGATGGCCCTTGGTGGAACAGGAGATCAGCATGGATACCGGACAGCCCGTCATTGAGCGCTCAACGGCCCGCACGGCGTGGGAGGAGACCGGAACTGTCCTCGTCCCCGACGCCCTGGAGTCGGGCCGGTTCGAGCAGCTGGTGAACGAGGCCCACGAACGGATCGGCCTGGCGACCCCCCACGTGCGGGACGAGATGAGCGCCCACCGCGACGGGAGCTTCGCCGCGCCGTTCCACTGCGCGTTCGTTCCGGCGGGGCCGGTCCTGGAGGCCCTGGCGTACGACAGGACGCTCTGGGCGGCAGTACGGGAAGCCACTGGCCTGCCCCGGCTGGTGCCGCGCGGCGGCGCGGTCGTCGTCTACCGCAAGGGCGACTTCCAAGGCGTCCACTTCGACAGTGTGCGGGCCTCGGTGACGATCGGCGTCGCGCTCACCGAGGGCCTGCCGCCGATGGGCTGGGCACCGCACCTGCGCGATGCCCACCCCGACGTCCTCGCCCGGCTGTGCGCCGACCACGGCCTGTTCCCCGAGGGCGATGCCTTCCAGACCCTGGACCACGAGTTCGGCTGCGGCTCGCTGCGGGCGTTCGCCGGCTACAACGTTCCGCACTGGCGACCCCCGTATCCCGGCGAGCTGGGCCTGCTGGCGACGTTCTCCTACCTCGACCTGTGAGGCCGGCGATGTTGCGTCAGGCGTGGTTGGCGGAAGGCAAGGTGGACGTCCCTGCCGACGTGGTCGAGCCAGGGCTGTGGGACGACCTCGCGGAGGAAGCCGGCCAGTGCCGGAAGCAGGCTGTCGTGCGGCACAACCAGCGGCCGGGTCTGCTGGTGATGCGGGACGGGTCGATCACCTCGCCTCAGCGCTGCACCGTCCACCCCGGCGGGGCGGCCCTGAAGGAACTGGCCCTGACCAAGGGCCTGGCCGAGATCGCGAGCGAGGCCACCGGCCAGGGTCGGATGACGCCGAGCCGGTTCGGGTTCAAGTTCTACGGGCCCGGTGACTTCATGCACGTGCACCGGGACGACGGGAAATGCGACATCACGTTCTCGTGCGGGCTGCGGGCGGGCCTGGCCCCGATGGGCTGGCTGCCGCGCCTGCGCTGGCTGACCAGCGACCAGATCGCCGAACGGTTCGCCGACACCCCTTTCCCCACCGACGGGGGCGGGTTCCCGATCCTGTCGCGGCAGCTCACGGGATTCGACGGGCGTCGCATCCCCCACTGGCGTACCCCGCTCGGCCCGGTGTCGCGCGAGGTGCTGATCACCATCTGCTTCGCCGATCTCTCGGCGTAGCAGCCTCTCTCGATCGAAGGAGGAACCATGCCCGCAGAGATCAAGAAGACGGAGACGTCGTCGGAGGACGTCAGTCCGGCGGATGCGCCGGTAGTGGACCCGGCCGAGTTCGTGGCCGAGCTGCATGCCGAGGGGTCGCTGCCGCAGAACGTCGGCGGTGACCCGGCCGTTCCGGACTCCGCGTTCCCCGACACCCACGTGTACGAGCAGCCCGCCCTCACCGCTGTCTGACCGGGCCCAAAGATCGAAGGACCCGGCCGCCCGCCCTCCCCGGGCTGGGCGGTCGGGCGCCTTCACCCGACCTCACCGCGGCAGGTACTCAACAGCGCCTGGCAGCCACACATGCTCCACGCCCATTCAAGGAGGAGAGCCCGGTGCACAAGGTCTATTTCGACGGCACACACCGCACCCGTCACCCCGCCCAGACCTGGCAGGCCCTCCGCCCGTTGCTCCCCACCTACGGGATCACGCGGGTCGCGGACGTGACCGGCCTGGACGATCTCGGCATCCCGGTGACCATGACCGTACGCCCGCTCGCCCGCACGCTGGCCGTCGCGCAGGGCAAGGGAACAAGCCTGGCCGCCGCCCGCGTCTCCGGAGCCATGGAAGCCATCGAGGTATGGCACGCCGAGCACGCCGTTCCCGCTGCCTCGGAGATCCGCATCCCGGCGCGGGAGATGGGGCTGCCGTATCCGGTGACGGCGCTGGAGCTGCACCCCGGCCATCTGGTGACCGACCGGACCCGCCTGGACTGGATCACCGCCGAGTGCGCCGTGGACGGGACCCCGGTGCCGGTACCCGCCACCTGCGTCACGCTCGGACGGGAAACGCACCGCGAATGGCGGCTCCACCTGCCCAGCGCTTCCACCAACGGCCTCGCCTCCGGCAACACTCGCGCGGAGGCGATGGCGCACGGCCTGTGCGAGATCATCGAGCGGGACGTCCTCAGCGACCTCCCGTCGGATGCCGAACGACTCGACGCCGAGAGCATCGACGATCCGCACTGTGCGAAGCTGATCGACCGGCTGTCCGCCGCCGGAGTCTGGACGGAACTGTGGCACCTGCCCAACCGGTTCCAGGTGCCCGTGGCGGCCTGCTACCTCTGGCGCGAGGACCAGCCCGCGCTCCTGGTCTCCGGCTCCGGCGCCCATCTGGACCCGCGCATCGCCCTGTCCCGGGCGATCACCGAGGCCGCGCAGTCGCGGCTCACCCACATCACCGGATCGCGCGAGGACACCCCGCCGACCGTCTACCGAACCGGCCCGTACAAAGGCCCCGCCCCTATCTCGGGCAAGACGGTGGCATGGCCGGCAGTCACCCAACGGTACGAGGCTGCCTTCGACGAGGACGACGTGGAGGCCGCGCACCTGGCCACCGCCGTCACCACTGTGACGGGCATACCGCCCTTGGCCGTCGACCTCACCCACGGTCCCTACGCACGCGAAGAGTTCACCGTCCTCAAGATCCTCGCGCCGCACCTGCGGTACGACTCCCGCCACGCCATCGCCCGCCCCGGCGGTCCAGGAGTTGCGGCATGAGCATCCACGTCTTCGCAGGGCCCACCCTGCCCCCATCCAGGATCCGCGGGCTGTGCCCGCACGCCGTCGTGCACCCACCCGTCCGCCACGGAGACCTCCTCCGCCTCGACCCGACGCCCAGCGACACGGTTCTGATCATCGACGGACTGTGGCACCAGAGCGCCCCCGTGCGGCATAAGGAGATCCTGGCGCTGCTCGCCGACGGCGTGCGCGTCATCGGCGCCGCCAGCATGGGCGCCCTCCGGGCCGCTGAACTCGCCCCGTACGGGATGACCGGCGTCGGCCGGATCTTCGACGACTACCGGACCGGCGCCCTGGATGCTGACGACGAGGTGGCCGTCCTCCAGGACGGCGCCGGCCGAGCGCTGACATTCGCGCTGGTCAACGCACGGGCCGCACTGGAACGCGCCCACGCCGACCAGCAGGTCACCCATGATGAGGCGGTGGCGCTGCTGCGGCTCGCCCGCGCCATCCCCTACACCCGCCGCACTTGGGCCGTGCTCGGTCGGGCTGCCGCCCAGGACGAGGCTCTGGCGGACGCGCTCGGCCGCCTGGATCGGTGGCGTCGTACCCACCCGTACGACCTGAAGCGCGAAGACGCCGAACAGGCTCTCGCTCTGATCGCCGCCGACCCGGACCAGGTCACCGCCAGCACCTGGACCGGGCAAATACTGCCTACCACCACCAGCAGCGCGGCCCAGAGGACCAACTCGGTGGACACCGATGGTTGGGCCGGGCAGCCATGGGCGACGAGCTTCGTACGGTACTGGGACGCCGCGTTCCGGCCCGGACCCGGCCGAGTGCCGCTGCTCGCGGCTCTGAACCACCAGCAGCTCTACGACCCCGGCTTCCCAGCCCGCTGGCGCCACCGTGTCCTTGCCGCGATTGCCGGGCGGGCGGCGATGCCGAGGGCGGGGGCCCTCGCGGTCGCCAACGCCTGCGGCGTCAGCACCGCCGACATGACACCCGCGCAGCTGGCGTTCTGGCTCACTCCGGCCGAACAAAGAGACCTCACCCGTGCAGACGCCCTGGCACAGATCATGGTCCGCTGCGCCCGCTGGGACGGCGCCTGGGCCGTCTGGCCCTCCACCTGGCAAGAAGCCGCCGGCCTCCTCGGCGACCCGATGGCCGCGGCGGCGGCCGTGACGGCCGCATTCAAGGTGAACACGCGGGCCGAGGCAGCCGACGCCCGGCACTCCATCGCCCACCTGGACACCGGCCGGATCTCCCGACACCTCGCCGAGCGGTGGAAGCTCCCGCCAAGCGCCGATCAGGCGCAGCGGGACGCGGCGGCGCGCGACCGGGCCTTTAGGGACTTCGCGGGGGCTGCGGAGGTCGCCCGCGCGTACTACCTGGCCGCCGTCTCCGCAGCCGGAGCCACCTCGTCTGCCAGCGACAGCCGCCGGACCTGACCGATGGCCAACGGCACGATCGCCGCTGCCGCGATCACCACGGCCCCGGCTGCGAGAGTCGGCCGCAGCCCCAGGTGCCGCGACAGCGGACCGGCGATCAGGTAGCCCACCGGGACCGGAAGGATCTGGCCCAGCGTCGAGTACGACATCGTCCGGCTCAACTTATGGGCCGGGATACGTTCCTGGACCAGTGAGGCCCACGTGGTCATGCTGACCGCCAGCCCCGTACCGGCCGCCACCGTGGCGGCGACCAGGACCGGCAACGGGGAGGTGGCCGCCATAGCGGCCAGCGGCAGGCCCATCGAGCCGGTACCCAGGCACACCACGACCCCGACCAGGCGAGGCTTCCACAGCAGCGCGAGCGCCGCCCCGGCAACCAGTCCACCGGTGAACCCGGAGACGACCCAGCCCCACGGCGCGGCCCCGCCCAGAACCTCCAGGCCGTAGACCGGGCCGAGCAGTTGATAGCCGACCAGCCACACCGGCACCACTGCGGACGCCTGGGCGACCATGACCCACAGCCAGCGCCGGGACCGGAAGTCCGCCCAGCCCTCGCGCAGGTCGACCAAGAATCCGGTACGGACCTTCACCGGGGCCGCGTTGAGGTCTATGCGCGCGCACAGCAATGCTGCCGCCGCGAATGTTGCGGCGTCCCAGCCGATCACCCAGGCAGGGCCAACAGCGGACACCAGGACACCGCCCAGCGCAGGACCCGCGACCTTCACCGTGTTCTGCCCGATCTTCAGCAGCGCGTTCGCCGAGTGCCGCCACGGCTTGGGGACGACCTCGACGACTACGCCTCCGGCGGCCGGGGTGAAGAACGCCGACGCGGCTCCGCACACCGCCGACATGACCACCAGGTGCCACACCGTGGCCGACCCGAACCAGAGCAGCAGCGCGGCCAGCCCCTCGGCCGCCGCCGACACCACATTCGTCCACACCATCACGCGCGCCCTGGACCACCGGTCCGCGACCACCCCGCCCACCAGCAACAACACGATCTGCGGACCCATCCCGGCCGCCAGCACCAGGCCCAGACTCCCCGCCCCGCCGCCCAGGTGAAGGGTCGCGAACGCGAGCGCGATCGGGGCGACGGCCGACCCGGTCCACGACAGCAGACGCGCGGCGAAGTGAAGCCGGAACTGCCGCACGCCGAGCGGGGCGACGGCACCACGCAGACGGGTCGAACGGTCGGCGCGACTGGGTCGAGCTGGCTGCCGTACGAACCGCAAGATCCTTCTCCGCCCCGGAACGACGAAATCCCCAGCAGCAGACCGCCCCTGGGGAACCCGCCCAACCCTAGGACAACTCAAAGATCGTGTGTCCCAGACGAACACAACCGCCACCCTTCGCTGCATCGGCAGCTGAGGTTCCACGAGGGATGTCCGAGACCCACGTTCCTCCCTGGCCTCCGTAAGGTCACCGCCGTGGCCTGTTCCCCCGAACTACCGCCGGTTCATGACGTCGCATCGCCGGATCGTTCCCGCTGCTCGAAATCACCCAACTGAGTGGGTCGTTGTCCACGCAGAGCGGCAACACTCCCTTCGGCGCCCAGTCCAGTCGAAAGGCGGCTGCCAATGGCCCGCGCCCGTAACCAGAGTGAAGGCAAAACTCGGCTACCCAGGTAGCTGGGACCAGCCCATTGAGTTCAAGAGTTCAGCCAGCGAACGGCGCGCAGACAACTACGCCCGCAACCACGATTACTCGAATCGGGCGAAAGGAGGCCATTAATCACACTGCCTACGGCGCATATTCGCGCCGTTAGCCCGCCTGCGGTCATGCGGCGTGTATAACAATGCCGTGCGACGCAAATTCTCGACATGTCGCAGCGGAAGGAACAGCACGGTGAAAATTAAGAACATCACTTTGTCTGACATTAAGTACGATCACCGTGTTCGCGAGATGGGCGATCTCAGGAAGCTGGCGGAATCGATTGCCAAAAATGGGGTGATCCAACCCCTCATTATGAGCAACGACGGGGTCACGCTGATTAGCGGGCTGCGGCGATTGCACGCCCTGACACTGCTAGGGGTTCCGGAGACTCGAGTACAGATCCCTTCAGATGTGGTCGAGCTGGCAGCAGCGCTTCAAATGGAGACAGAAAGGGCAGACGCAGCTACCGACCTTCCCATGACCCTTCGGGAACGAATGAATCTGGCCTCCGAAATTCATGGCGTGCCGGCTCCCTCATCCAGGGTTTCACATAGCATCTACGCATCAGATTTCGTTGGGATTCCGAATCGCATCTATTGGCGAATTCGGGCGGTCATGAATACCGCGAAAGAGGGAAAATCTAACCCTACCTTCAGCATGATCCGCGCACGGAAACTCGTACCTTTGATGCTCGACGCTGTTGAGGCCCCGCCCCCGGGGTGGTCTCCTAGCCGGATCATCGAAGAGCTTCACCAGCTACGCAATGACGGAGATATCCCGGAAACGATCAGGCACATGAAACCGCGGCGCCAGTCGCTGAGGATGCGGGTTGACCTGAAAAGGGAGGCGGCAGAGCCGGCTTTTAAGGACACGCCGACGCCTTCGCCCCGTGTGCAGATCCTGCCCTCACCTTCCCGGCGTGTCCCAGAAGTTAGTCGAGCTGTCGCGTCGCTCGTCGGAGTATGTGCAGGGATCTCATCAATCACCGAAGTCAAGCCCTCGTCCGCGGATGACCTCGCCCATTGGGACAGCGAACTCCGCGACTGCAAGAAACACATCAACGTTCTGCACACTCTCATCAGGAAGGCAAGTAATGTCTAGGACGGCTCACAGCACCACCATCGAAGATCTCGCGCCATCTGCCGTGACAACGGATCCGTTGGTCAACACCCGGCCCGTCGATAGGAGCTGGGTTGCCCGGAAATTGCGAGAGGGATTTGACGTAAAGCGTCTGGGCGTCCCCACTGTTTCGGCGAGGGCTGACGGATCCTACATTTGGGTCGATGGCCAGAACCGCGGCGCCCTTTGTTTGGCCGCTCAACGCGCAGACATTAAAATCTGTATGAAGGTGTTCCATGGACTAGCTGTAGCCGAAGAGGCGGAACTCTTCCTGGGGCTTAATGATAATAGAAGAGTCCAGCCGATCTACAAGTTCATGGCGGAGGTCACGGCGGGCCGCAAAGAGGCACTGGACATCACCGAGATCGTCGAGAAGTGTGGTTGGAGGGTATCTGACGGCAGCTCGAACAGCACTATCCATGCAGTCGCCGCATTGACGACGTTGCATAGGGCCAGCGTAGATCGTCCTGGGCACCTCCTTAAGGAGACGCTGACGATCGTCACTAATGCGTGGGGTCCGACCCCTGAAGCGGTAAATGCCAACATCCTGCTCGGGCTTGGATCAGTTCTACTTGACTGCCCGGAAATTGACCGACGGGTGCTGACGAAGAAACTGGCATCTCACCCTGGGGGACCATCAAATCTGCTGGGTAAGGGACGAGGTCTCAAGGAAGCGATGAACTGCAAGGTCTCCCAAGGGGTGGACCAGATCATCCGAAACATTTACAACTCGGGACGACGCGGCAGTCGCCTGCCTACGTGGGCAGTGCCTGCCAGCCGCGAAGGTTCGGTGCAGGAAAGCCTGCTGGCCTGAGCGAGGTCCGGCTGCCGGAGCCCTGTGAAGGAGACTCAGACCTCGCTCGAGATCCCGAACTCCGCCCCTGAGATCTCCGCCAGGGATGCCGTCACGGCTCGGAGTGGCTCCCGCAGGCCGTTCAGGTCCGTGCGGAACGCGTCGGCGTGGTCCCACGTGCGTTCGTGATCCAGCGGGCTGAGATGCGGCGGGCGGCGGGCCTCCCAGGCCATGAGGAGCGGGTGCCAGCGAGTGGTGAAGGGGCGGAGAACCTCGTTCAGGAGGCGGTCCGCCGCCGACTGGACATTGGGTGCGGTGCCCGGCTCCAGGCCGACGCTGTAGCGGCGGAGCGTGTCGCGAGTGAATGGGAACAGGCTGTTCAGGGAGGTGAGGGCCTCACGCAGACTGCCGCTGTCGGCGGGGAGTCGCTGGACACCGATGCGGCTCACCAGCTCGACCTGCAGGTCGAAGGCAGCCATCCGCTCGGCCTCGCTGACCGTCATCGGCATGCTCTCCTTCCGTACACCGGGAATCGGGAGTCCGGGGCTGTCCAGCCTAGTGGCCGTGGCTCCCAGGCTGGAGAGGACCGCACGGCGCAGTGTCTCCGCGCGGGCCGAGTCGCCTTCGTGGTGGAGCCAGGAGTGCGCCGTGACCGGGTGCAGGTGGTGCGGGGCTGACGTGAGCAGCCCACGGGCGTGCAGTTCGGCCACACCGGCACTCGCGCGGCGCAGGGCGACGGCACGCGGCAGCCGGTCGGCCGCGGTGAGGACCGTGGCCACGGTCTCGGCAGTGACCGGCAGCGGGGACAGGGCGAGTGCGCAGCGCAGCACGTCCTGAGCCTCGGCGGGTGCGGTCATGGCGTCGCGCACGTGGTCCGCTGTGAGCTCGTCGCCGGCAAGGATGTCGAGCAGGGAACGGCCCGGTTCGTACAGCCGGCTCGCCAGGGCTACGGGATTCTTGCCCGCAGTCACCGCGCGGCCGAGCAGTCCGAGTGCCCCAGGGTGCCCCGCGGCGGCGTCGGCGATCGCGGAGGCGCCCGCGAGCGCGGCGGCTGCCGCTTCGGGGAGGGGTTCCAGGTCGACGTGCTCGCCGTGCCCCCCGTAGGTGCGGCTCCGGGTGATGAGCAGGGTGCGGACCAGGGGATGCGGAGCGGTGAGCTCGGTGAGGGCGCGCGGCGACAGGCCGTGGGGCACGTCGTCCACGACATACAGACAAGGGCCATCGGGTTCCTGCGGCGGCTGCGGCGCGATGGCGCGCACCCAGTGCACGCCACCGGGGAAAGCGGCGCCGAACCGCAGCGCGTACTCCCGTGCAAGCCGTGTCTTTCCGATACCCGGCATGCCGCGCAGCTGCACGGGTCCAGCCGAGGTACGGCCGGTGACGAGCGGTGCCTCCTGGACGTGCAGGGCGCTGTGCAGGCGCCACAGGTCGGGCAGCCTGCCGGTGAACTCCCCCACAGCGGCAGGCAGCTCGCCGTGCACGCTGGGAGGCGCGGCATCCGCATCGGGCCGGGCACCTGCCGCAGGTGCACGAGCACATCCGCGACCAGGGTCTCCGGGTCGCCATGCCGGGTGTCGCGCAGCTCCACCGGGTGAATGTGCGCGGTCTCCGGCTCGGGGTTGACCACCAGGACTCGGCGGCGCGGCTCGCCCTCGTTGAGCCCCGCGAGGAACGCCGCGGTCAGCTCCCATTGGCAGGCTGGGCGTTCGGGGTAGCCGACGGAGTAATACGCCAGCAGGACGCGCGAGTCGGCGAGCGCGCAACGGATGGTGTCGCTGATGCCGGCGAACCCAGCGACCGCCGACTCGTCTGTGAACACCTTCAGCCCGACCGCGATGAGCTCCTCGTGGAGCCGACGGACTTGCCTGGCATCTTTGCGGCTGTAGCTGAGGAAGACATCCCACACGGTGCCATACCCTACTGTGGGAACCGGGGAGGCGATCATGACGCAGTCCGGCGAGGCGCCGCGGCGGGGGCGTAAAGGACCTTCACAGGTCACGGCGAAACTGACGATCCCGTTCGTCGGCGAGGTGGCGGGCCTCTGGGAGCCGGCGGACGCCGAGCGCACGGCCGCCTGGGAGCTGTACTTCCAACTGGCCAGCCGAGTCGCGGTCGTTCCGCTGGAGCGGGACGAGGGAGTTCTACGCGAGGCACTCACCTCGCTGTACTCCCTCTACGATGTCACCCGGGGCATCCTGCACAAGCACGGTCCCGCCGTCGCACCGCCCGTGCCGCAGGGTCGGCTCACCTTCGGCGTGCTGGCGATGGTCACCCTCAATCGTGTGCTGCGGCCAGTGTTGACGGTCTGGCACCCTCGGCTCGCGGCATACGAAGCGCTGCGGCCTGACGGCACAGACCCGGTGAGCTATGAACGCGCCTGGTCCGAAGCCGACGAGTTGCGGCGCCAGCTGGACGTCACTCGTCAGGCGCTGCATTCACTCGCACGAACGCTTCAACAGGTGGCCGAGGTGGGCGATCTGATCGACCTGCCCGTGCCCAGGCCGCCTTTGCCCCCGCCTGCGCGTACGCCACCGCCGCCATCCGCCCGGCCCCCGTTGGGCCGGCGTAGTGACGATGGGCCCATTGGGGACACCCCCCCCCGCTGACCAGGGGTAGTGACACGTCTTTCGCGAGCGCTTGGCGTGGTCGGAGCACCGAGCGGAAACCCCGTACCGCCTGTGGGGGTGTGGGTGTCGCTCCACAAGCGGCCAGGGCGGGGGTCGGAGCCGCTGTCAGGTCAAGGGATCGATGCCGCCTCTGACCGGCGACGACAGCCAGAGACACCCCGCCCGACTACACCGCAGCCAGGACTTTGGGAGACACACATGGCCAAACTGACAGAGGAGCAGCGCCAGAAGCGCGCTGTCGACCGCAGCCGCCGTGAAGCCCTCCAGGCTGAGGAGCGAGATCGACAGGGCAGGGAGCGCCGCGAGATGTGGCGGCTCAAGGGGATGTACCTGACGTGGGAGGAGTACCTGGCGGGCGAGCCGTGCAGGAACTGCGGCCTAGTCCTGAATGATGCCCGCGGTAGCTGGCCCGGAACCATGTACCTCTCTCCCGCGGAGAAGATCGAATACGAGGCAGAGGACGCACGCTTCCGTACACGCCATGCCGACTGCTGGGGAGCCCGTTGGTGTATCAGCGGGTCACGGACGTGGCACTGCACTACATGCTGCCCGCCGCACCCCACTGACCCCAGGATGGCCGAGCGACTTAGCAAGATCTTGGCGTCCGGGCCTTCGTGGGAAGAGAGGAAGAAACACCAGGACGTGTGGGATCTGGCTCTCACCTGTGACCACACCGCCCGATTCATCCAGCATCGGGAGCACAATCGCGTATTGCCGTCGGTGGTCGAATGTCCGGAGTGCGGCACTCGCCGAGGCATCGTGGCCGCCAAGCGCATCGGACCGGCTTACACGGACGAGACCGCCCTCTCCGATCGCGAGGCCGCCGACAAGAATCGCCTCAAGGCGGAACTCACCGCCGCCACGGCGAAACTAGCGAGGCAGCAGCGGAGCGCCGCGGAGACCCAACGCCGCGTCAATGAGTTGAAAGGGCAGCTCGGCGCTGATCGCGCACCCCACTAGGCTCGCACCCACGAGAGTGCTGGCGGGGCGTCAGCAAGCCACAAGCGGATGTCCCACGCGCCACCCGCTGAATTCCGCCAAAGGTCCACCGGCGGCACGAAGAACGGCGCCGGAGGCGATCGCCCGGGATTTCTCCATTGTCGGCGGCCCCAGTTGAGCTGCCCGGTCGGCGTTGCCCGAGAGCGGCCACATCCTGAGAGTGCCGGTCGGGCACTTCCACCGGAGAGGCATTGTCAGTGCCCAGGGGGATGATCCGCCTATGGTCAAGAATATCTTTGCCTGGTGCGTGATCGGCAGCGCTCTCTACATGCTGACGACGCTGACCTTTGTCGCGCCGCGCTGGGTGGATCGCAAGCGGGTACCACACGGCCGGCCCGGCCGTTTGGCCCTACGCCTCAAGCTGATGACACCCCGGCGAGGTCGTGTGGTGCGTGTCCGGCAGCTGCTGACCGAGCACCGCGTCGCCGAGGCGGGCCTCCCCTCGGCGGAACGGCTTGAGAAGCGGGTGACGGATCTGACCTGCTCCTTGGTATCGATCTATCTCCTGTGGCTCCTGCCTTTCTTGGGAGTCCTCGCTGCGCTCATGATCATGGTGAACACTCGGACCGGTACCAGCTTCTGGATGCTGGCACTCCTCTGGAGCTTGCTGACGTCGGTGCTCGTTCTGGCCGAGGTGGACCGCAGATCACTCCACCGGTCGGTGCCGCACGAACACACGGTCCACATGGCGATTCGGGCGTGGGAAGCGATCACATCCCACGGCTCACCGGATCGCGAGGTTCGAGGCCACACCCGCAATTCCGCCTTCTGCGATGCGATCGGCGATCTGTGTGACGCATTGGAACGACAAGCGGAACTGGAACCGCGCCGCACCGACCCGATACAGCGCTCTCGGATCCGCCGCCACGCGCACGAGATCGTCAGGAATCTCCACGCGGCCAAAATCCGACTGTCGGAAGGGGATCAGGACCAGCTGGCGGCCTTGGCACAGATCATCGCGTCCGTGCTCACATACGCCGCAGCCCCCACCAACGCCCTGACCAGCTCGACTCGGTTGGCCGACGAGAATGTCTTGTCCCCGAATCCTGACTGGGACGGCCCCCACCCGCAGTCCGGTTCCCCGGCCTGGGGTGCGCTCGGGTATGCCCTCTTCATCTGCATAGTCGCCGGTGTGGGCTACCTCCTCTCCCTGACCAACTTCCCCGAGGCCATCACCAGCGTTCTGGTCGTCCTGGCCGTGGGCACAGGGCACGCGCTGCTCAGGCGGATGCGCCTTCCGTTCCCTTCCTTCCCGCCCTCATCGCAACCCGAGGCGGGCACGGCCGACCCGCCCGGCCTTTCGGCGCACTGAACGCCCTGTCGGCCATGCGTCGATCGGAGGCCAGAAGGAACGGGCTCGGCAGGCCCTTGGGGTCGGCTCAAGGGTCACGAACACGGCGTACACCAAAGCGGTTGTGCAAAATCTACGACATCAACTAAAGTCAAGCCCGCACTGGAATGCTTCGATGCGTAGTCCGACCTTAGGAGTCGTCCGCATGAGTGTGCCTTCGTCGTCGTGGGCGGCCGACGTGTTCGGCAAGCAAGCAGCAGCTGTTCGTTTTGGCCTCGGCCAGGGCCTTCGCAACATGCAGGCCAACGCGCAGGCCGCACAGGAGCAAGGAGCATCCCGCACCACCCGCACCTACGGCACCAGCCGGTATGAGAACCAGTACGAGCGGCTGCAGGACGAACTCAAGGACCTCCCCGGCGCCCGCGCGGTCAAGCCGTTCGGGTTCTCCTACGAGCTGATGCTCATTGGCAACGGGCTGCTCTACCCGTTCCGGTACTCGAAGACCAAGTCGGACGTACGCAGCGCTCGCATCCCCAGCGAGTCGCAGCTGGTGCGGGAGCTCTTCACCTTCGCACCGGCACCGACGCACACGCAGGAGCCGTTCGACCTCGACTTCGGGCCGACCGTCCCGGTCGCCGAGCCGCGGGGCGCTCTGGCGACCGTCCCGCGGGGAACTCAGCTGGTCCTGGTGCCCTTCGCCTGCAATGCCTCCGAGCTCCTCGAGGCGCACTGGGGCATCGCGGCCCTCGGGATGAACCGGCAGTTGGAGTGGGCCACCGAGCCTGAACCCCTCCACCTGCCGCAGTCGGTCACCTCGTACACGCTGCGGCCGGTCAGCATTCCGAACCAGGCCACGGCACACACCAGCTTCGCCGAGGGGACCGAGCCCACCCTTACGCTGTCCTCTCGTACCGCCTCGGACCGGGCCCTGCTGCCCGTGCAGTCCGAGACAGAACCCGTCGAGGACCAGAGCAGCGAAGACGATGCGACCCATTAAGCAGGACCTCATTCCCGGTACGGAAGAACGAGGCGCCACGCCACGCTCTGTCTCCGACGCCTTCGATCCCACCCGGCTGACTCAAGCCCGTCGGCTGGCGGAGATGACAAAGAAGGACGTGGCGGCGCAGCTCGGAGTCACGCCCGCCGCCGTGGGTCAGTACGAGACGGGGGTGTCGAAGCCACGACCTGACTTGATCCCCCGACTCGCCGAAATCCTCGGGGTCCCAGTGACGTTCTTCCTGCTGGGAAGGCCCGCCAATCGGCTCGACGCCTCCATGGCTCATTTCCGGAGTCTGCGCAGCACGCCGAAGTCCCAGCGGGAGCGTGCGCTCGCCTTCGCCGAGCAGGTCTGGGAGCTCACGTACGCGCTGGAGCAGCGGATCCAGCTGCCTCTGGTCGACCTCCCTGGTTTCGCCGGCGGTGAGGTCCACCCCGGCGAGGAGCTGTCCACCGACCCCACATCCGCCGCCCGCGAGCTCCGCAGGCGCTGGGGCCTCGGAGATGGCCCTGTTACGCATTTGGTGAGGCGGATGGAGTCTCACGGGATCGTGGTGGTCATGCCGCCTGCCAGTGATCCTTCCGCTGCGAGCGTGGACGCTTTCTCCACCCGGGCCGCGCGCCCTCTAGTCGTGCTGACGGCCAACCGGGCCGACGACATCTACCGGCACCGGTTCACGGCTGCCCATGAGCTGGGCCACCTTGTGCTTCACGGCGATGCCACCGGTGACAGTCGCCAGGAAAAGGAGGCCGACGCCTTCGCCGCCGAGTTCCTGACTCCTCAGGACAGCATCCTGCCCCTGCTGCCACGGCGCATGGATTTTGCGCGGCTGGCCGAGCTCAGGGGCGTCTGGGGTGTCTCCCTCCACTCGCTGGTCTACCGCTGCCGCGAGCTGGGACTGATCTCCGACGCCACCGCCAGCAGGTCCTATCAGCGCCTACGCGCTCTCGACGGCCAGCCCGGGTTCACTGCGGAGTCCGTCTCGAACTTCCCCGGTGAACAGCCTTCGCTGCTCCGTCAAGCCTTCGACCTCGCCTCCAAGGAAGCGGGGCTCTCTGTCCCCCAACTGGCACATGAACTGGCTTGGACAAGCACGAGAGTGCAAGACCTTCTGGGTGTCCAGGAACAGAGGCCGGTGCTCCGGCTAGTCCAGTAGCGGTCACCGCTAGCGAATACATCGTCACCGGGACCGCGACGTGCACGCGGCTGGAAACCTCCAGCGGACCCGTCGTGCCACAGCTCGCCGTCGAGCTCGCACTTCCGCACAGCCGAAACCCATTGGCGACTTTTGACCCTTGCGTCCCTTACGACTCCTCACGACACTCCGTGTCATGTCTTCCTGGGTAGCGATCGATTTCGAGACGGCGAACGAGCACCGCGGCAGCGCGTGCTCCGTCGGTATGACAGCAGTTGAGGGGGATCGTGTCGTGGACACCTGGAGCATGCTGATCCAGCCACCCGCCGCGCACAGCCACTTCAGCCCGTACAACGTCCGGGTTCACGGAATCACGGCCGACGATGTCGCCACCGCACTCGGCTGGAAGGCCGCGCTCGCCGCGATCCTCGCGTTCGCGGACGGGCGCCCGCTGATCGCCCACAACGCCGGATTCGACTTGAGCGTCATCAGGGCGGCCTGCGACGCCGAAGCGATCACCTGGCCAGAGCTTCGGTACACCTGCTCCCAGGTCGTCGCCCGCCGTACGTGGAAGCTCCTGTCCTACGGGCTGCCCCACTGCATGGACGCCGCCGGCCTCGACTTCACGAACCACCACAACCCGGAAGCCGATTCCCGCGCATCAGCCGAGGTCATGCTCGCGGCGATCCGCGAAGCCGACACGGCGTCCCTCGACGACCTGCTCGCCAAGCATCAGATCCGATGGGGCTCCATGACCCCCGATGGCCAGTGGCGCGGCAGCCAGTACCAGGGCTCCGGCCAGCGGGAGCGCAGGCCCGTTCCCGGCGCCAACGTCGACGCCGACCCTGACGGAGCGCTGTACGGACTGACGGTCTGCATCACCGGCACGCTGACCTCCATGAAGCGGGACGAGGCATTCGCCCGCCTTGCCGAGGTCGGCGCGCAACCGGCGAAGAAGATGACCCGAACGACCGACATCCTGGTCTCTGCCACGCAGACCCAGCTCAAGCCCGGGACCACTCTGAGCGGCAAGGCGAAAGAAGCCCAGGCCCTGCTCGACGCCGGACAGGCCATCGAGGTTCTTGATGAGGACGAATTCCTCCGCCGCCTCGGGTCCTGACCTAGGGGCCCAGAAACCGGGACCACGGATGTCGTGCGTCGGCCGCACCCGGCGACCACCCCTCGAACGACCCTCGACTCGTGCGGCAGCGAGCCCCCAGTCACCACGGCTATGCGCTCGCGAATGCTCGCTTAAGACGGGCTCCCACCGTAGACCCCAAGAGGGTCGGCGCCCCTGCCCCGCTACCTCTAACGTCCCGCGTCTCCCGCGCGTGCCACAACGTGCCATTGCCTGTGGTAAACAGCGGTCGCCAATAGCGCGTTACGACGCTCTGCAGAGCGCTGGCATCGTTCACCTTTCCGCAGGTCAGGCCCAATGTAGGTACCCCAGCCCCACGTGATTCCCAAGCTCAGAGCGCGGGTTCGATTCCCGTCACTCGCTCCATGAGAAAGCCCCAGGCCATCGGCCCGGGGCTTTTGTGTTGCCCCGTGGCCGGAGCACGCGGTTCAGTTGTGCCGGCGTCCCCGTTCGAACCGCTCCCGGGCCTCGCCCAGATCGACCAGCCGCTCGGGGTACCCCGTGGCCGCCGCCTCGGTCGTGGGGAGTTTCCAGGGCTCGTGGACGTGGCGGTCGGCCACTCCCGCGAGTTCGGGGATCCAGCGGCGTACGTACGTACCGCGTGGGTCGAGGCGTTTGCCCTGGGTCACGGGGTTGAGGATGCGATTCGGACGGGTGTCGGTTCCCGTTCCCGCCGCCCATTGCCAGTTCATCTGGTTGTTGGCGATGTCCCCGTCGACCAGGAGGTCGAGGAAGTGGCGGGCGCCGATGCGCCAGTCCGCGTACAGCGTCTTGGTGAGGAAGCTCGCCGCCAGCAGCCGGCCCCGGTTGTGCATCCAGCCCTCGTGGGCGAGTTGGCGCATCGCCGCGTCGACGAGGGGGTAGCCCGTGCGGCCCGTCCGCCACGCCTCGATCTCGTGCTCGTCGTCGCGCCAGCGGTCGCCCCGGGGGCGGTAGTCCCTGCTCGCCGTCTCGGGGCGGGCCGCGAGGACCTGGTAGTGGAAGTCGCGCCACGCCAGCTGCCGTACGAACGCCTCCGCGCCCGGCGAGGGCCGGCGCCTCGCCAAATGGACCAGCTCCGCCGCCGACACCGCGCCGAAGTGCAGGAACGGGGAGAGGCGGGAGGTGGTGTCGGCTGCCAGGTCGTCGTGGCCGTCCTCGTAGCCGTCGAGGCCGGACGCCAGCCAGGACCGCAGCCGGTCGCGGCCGGCCCGTTCGCCGCCCCGGGCCAGTCCCGGCGAGGTCCCGCTCACCTCCGTACGCGGACGCAGACGCTCCGAGCCGACCTCCGGGACCGGTACCCGGCGCGGCAGCGGGACCACGTCCCGTACGCCCTCCTGGGTCCAGCGGCGCAGGTACGGGGTGAACACGGCGTAGTGGTCGGCGCCCGCCGGGGTCACCGCGCCGGGGGCGAGCGCCGTCACCACGGCGTCGTGGACCACCAGCGCGCCCCCGGGCAGCGCGTCGCGCAGCGCCGTCTCGCGGCGTACGGCGTACCGGCTCGGGCCGCCCGCCAGATGCACCCGGCGCGCGCCCGTCTCGGCCACCACCGCGCACGCCTGCTCCACCACGTCCCCGGAGCGCACCACCAGGCGTCCGCCGCGCTCGCGCAGACCGGCGTCCAGGTCGGCCAGGCAATCGGCGAGGAAGGCCCGGCGGTTGGGCGCGTCGAAGCCCACGGCGCGCACGCCCTCGTCGTACACGAACAGCGGCACGACCTCGTCGGCCTCGCGGACGGCGGCGTACAGGGCGGGGTTGTCGTGCAGCCGCAGGTCGGCGGTGAACAGCACCACGGAGACGGTCATCCGTTCATCCTCCGCGAGGGCCGCCCCGGAGGAGCGCAGGCACGGCCGGGGGCGCACAGGCACGCTGGAGGCGTACAGGCACGGCCGGTGGCCCGCGCCGCACCCCGGTCCGCCTCAGCCGCGCCGCACCACGCCCCCCCTCACCCCCGCCACCCCTGCTCGCGCAGCACCGCCGCCACGTCCGGCGCCCGGTAGTGCTCGCCCTTGAGTACCTTGCCGTCGGCGCGCAGCACGGGGCGGCCATCGGGTCCCAGCTTGGTCATGTTGGCGCGGTGGATCTCCGCGATCACCGCGTCGAGGTCGATGCCGTGGACCAGGGCGGTGCCGTACGCCACGTACACCACGTCCGCCAGCTCATGGGCCAGGTGGTTGAGGGGGCCCGACACCGAGACCTCCGCCGCCTCGGCCGCCTCCTCCACCAGGAGGTCGCGGCGGTGGGCGGCCAGGTCCGCCGGGATCTCGGTCGGGGTGGTGCGGGCGTCCAGGCCGAAGGTGGTGTGGAATTCCCGGACGAGGGAGGCGGGACTCGGCACGGCGGCGGAAGCGGAGGCTTCGGTTCGTTGTACGGGGGTGCTCATTCGCCCCACTTTACGTTCCCCGTCCGGCCCCAACCCGCCCTGCCCGTAAGCCGGTTACCGCCTGGCCAGGGGCGAGTGGATCTGTGCATCTGCTATCGGCGCGGGGCGCCCCGCGGTCCGCCGATGCCCGGGTCGGTGGGCCCGGGAAAAGGACAGCCGCGTACACACGTACGCATGCGCTATCGGCGGGGCGACTGTTCCTGGCGCCTGACTCGGTGTCATAATGTATGGGTAGCCCTTCGTGCATCCCCCGTCGCGAAGGGCTACATCCCTGTCCGGGCCCGTCCGGACCCCTCCAAGAACGCCCGCAGGCGCCTCTGCCCGGTCGCGGGCATGGCGTGGCCTTCACACGGGCAAGGGACTCCCCTCGTGGCCCCCTGCCCGTGTTTTTTCGAGTTAACAGTGACGTAGAGTGTTTGTGCAAGCCCAGTTCCGACCAGACGGGGTGGGGGGACAGATGGAAGACCACACGCCTGAGCTGACGACCCTGCAGCAGAAGGTCGCCTACATGGTGGAGAAGACCTTCCCCGGCGAGAACGTCTCGGGGCGGGCGTTCTCCGACCTGGTGAAGGAGCGCGGCGGACAGCTGTCGCACAGCTACTTCTCCAACATCCTCGCGGGCAAGGTCACCCACCCTTCCGAGGACATCCTCAAGGCGCTCGGGCTCGGCTTCGGAGTCGACTGGCGCTTCTTCAAGGAAGAGTCCGAGGTCGTGGACGACGTGGTGGCCGGACTCCAGTTCCTGGCCAAACGGCGTACGGGGGAGATCAGCGGCCTCGCGGGACGCGGGCTCGACGACGACGGCCTCTCCGCCGAGCTCCTCCAGTTCGCCCTCTCCCTCCTTGAGGAGACCAAGGAGGGCAAGGAGGGCAAGGAGGGCAAGGACGGTATGGATGGCAAGGACGGCTGAGAGGGCTTAGAGGGCTGAGAGGGCTGAGAGGGGCTCAACGAGGGGTAGGGGCCGCGCCGGCCCCGGGGCCAACCTGACGTGGAAGCGCCGGGGGGCGCCCGCCCGGCTGACCCTGTCACAC
>NZ_JBJHPC010000211.1:0-11214 GCF_045257485.1 Streptomyces sp. YS-3
CCCGTGACCCCGTCGACCCCCGCGCCCCCGGCCGCGTCCGCGGGTCGGCGGCCGGGGGCGCGGGGGTCGACGGGGTCACGGGGGCGCTCACTTCGGCATCTGCTGCTGGGCCTTGGCCAGGGCCGCCCTCACGGACTCGGTGGTGACGGCCCGGCCGGCCGCCGCGTCGGCCCACAGGCCCTTGACGGCGGTGCCCACGGCCGTCTCGAACTGGGACTCCTCGGGGACCTGCGGCAGCGGGGCGGCGCTCTTGAGCAGGGTGTCCTTGAGGACGGAGTTGTCGGGGGCGCCGAAGGCGGGGTCCTGCTGGGCGGCCTTGACCGGCGGGATCGAACCGTAGGTCTTGTTGAGGATCTTCTGTTCCTCGTCGCTGGTCATGAACTTCACGAACTTCAGGGCCCCGTCGCGGTTGCGGGTGTTCTTGAAGACGGAGATGTTGATGCCCGCGACCATCGAGTTGACGTTCCTGGCGGTGTCCGGGGTCCCGGCCGGGACGGGCACCGGCGCCACGCCCCACTCCTCGGGCTTCATGCCCTGGGCGGCGAAGGTGGAGGCGGCGGCCTGCCACAGCACCATGGCGGTCCTGCCGGTGGAGAAGTCGCGCAGCGACTGGTTCTGGGCGTACTCGGCGTTGCCCGGCGCGACGATCCTGTCCTTGGCCATGAAGTCGACGTACTGCTTGACCGCGGCGACCGCGCCGTCCGAGGTGAAGGTGGGCTTGCCGGCCGCGTCGAAGAAGTCGGCGCCGTGCTGCTTGCCCAGCACGAACACCTGGTGGATGTTGTTGGCGAGGTTGGCGCCCTCGGCGCCCAGCCCCCATGTGCCGCCCTTGGAGAGCCGCTTGCCGTCCGCGACGAGCTCGTCCCAGGTCGCGGGCGGCTTGGCTATCCCCGCGTCGGCGAACATCTTCTTGTTGTAGTAGAGCGCGTACGACAGCGAGTACAGGGGGACGGCCGCCGGGTCCTTGCCCGGGGCCCCGGCCGCGGCGACCGCGGAGTCCGCGAACCGGGCCCGGCCGCCGATGGCGTCGAACGCCGCCCGGTCCCACCGCAGGAGCGCGCCGGTGGCCTGGAGCGAGGCGGACCAGGTGTTGCCGATGTTGAGCACGTCGGGTCCCTGGCCGGAGGTGGTGGCGGCGAGGATGCGGTTGAGCAGGTCGGACCAGGGGACGACCTCCAGCTTGACCTTGATCCCGCTCTGCTGCTCGAACTTCTTCAGCTCGGCGTTCAGGATCTTCTTGTCCGCCTCGATGTTCGGCCCCTGGTTGGACGCCCAGTACGTCAGGGACTTCGGGGAGTCGTTGCCGCCTCCTCCCGTGGCGGAACCGCCTCCGCAGGCACTCGCGGTGGCGGCGAGAGCGGTGACGGTCGCGAAGGCAGCCGCGGCTCGGAGTCTGCGCATGACGGGATCGCCCCTTTCCGGGGTTCCAGAGGTGCCGGGTTCAGGTCCTGAACGGATTCACGCCTTAATTTAGGACGTGAGTTAAGACCCGAGAGAAGGTCGCGTCAAGGCCCCGCGCGACGGTATGTTGCACGCAGGGAGGGAGCCATATGGCCATGCCGAACAGACGAACCGTTCGTGACCTGCGGCGCGACAACCGGACCGCGGTATTGCAACGGTTGTATTTCGACGGCCCCACCAGCCGTCAGGCGCTCGGCCCCGCCACCGGGTTGAGTTCAGGATCCATCAGCAACGTGGTCACCGAGCTCGCCGCCGAAGGGCTTCTGGAGGACGCGGGCGTCGTCGACTCGGACGGCGGCCGGCCGCGCACCCTGCTCCGCGTCACCCCCGACAGCGGCCACCTCATCGGGGTGGACGTGGGCGAGACCCGCGTCCGCGTCGAGCTCTTCGACCTGGTGATGAGCGAACTGGCCCGGGCGGAGCTCACCCTGGCGCCGGGCGGCTACGACGTGGACCACATCGTCGGGCTCATCCGCGACGGCGTGGCCACCGTCCTGCGCGACGCCGCCCTCGCGCCCGAGCGGCTGCTCGGCATCGGCGTCGGGGTCCCGGGCATCGTCGACCGCAGCGGCACCGAGGGCGCGGTGGTGCACGGGCAGACCGTCGGCTGGGACGCGGTCCCCCTGGAGGCCCTGCTGCGCACCGCGCTCGCGGACGAACTCCCGCCCGGCTTCCGCCTCTTCGTGGAGAACGGCGCCAAGACGCTGGGCCAGGCGGAGATGTGGTTCGGCGGCGGACGCGGCGCCCAGGACGCGGTGATCGTGCTGTTCGGCTCGGGCGTCGGCGCGTGCATCGTCTCCGATGGGCAGATCTACGGGGGCGCGCACAGCAGCGCCGCCGAGTGGGGCCACACCACGGTCCATGTGCGCGGGCGGCGCTGCCGGTGCGGGGCGCCGGGGTGTCTGGAGGCGTACGCGGGCGCGGAGGCGCTGGTCGCCCGCTGGCGCGAGGCGGGCGCGGTCCTGCCGGACGGCATCGCGGAGGAGGCGGCGGTGTCGGCGCTGGTGACGGCGGCCTATCCGGACGCCGACGCCCGCCGGGAGGGCGGCGCCGGGGCGGACAGCCGGCCCGGTGGGGACGCGAGGGACGGCGCCCGCCGCTCCCCCGACCCGGTGGCGCGGGCCGTGCTCGACGAGACCGCCGAGTACCTCGGCGCCGGACTCTCCGACCTCATCAACCTCTACAACCCCGAGCGCATCCTCGTCGGCGGCTGGGCGGGCCTCCAGCTCGGCCCGTACATCCTGGAGTCGGTGCGCGCGCACGCCACCGCCTACGCCCTGCGCCACCCCGCCGAGCGCGTCACCATCGAGCTCGGGCGGCTCGGCCCCGACGCGGTCACCGTGGGGGCCGCGACCCTGCCCCTGGCCGACTTCTTCGCGCGCGGCGGCCACCGCGCGCCGGGCGGGGAGGTGCCACCCGTCGCCGAACAGCCCGGCTGGCGGGCCTCGGTCGAGGAGCGCGCCGCACGCTGACCCGCACCGCGAGGCCGCTCAGGCAGACTCCCGCGCACCCGGGGCCGCTCAGGCAGACTCCCGCACCACCAGCTCCGGTGCGAAGACGACCGACGTCACCGGGCGCCCGGGCGCCTCGATGTGCTCCTGAAGCAGCCTCGCCATCTCCGCCGCCATGTCCTCCACCGGCTGGCGCACGGTGGTGAGGCCGAGGCGCCCGGAGGTCGCCGCCGCGCTGTCGTCGAAGCCCACCACGGCCACGTCGCCGGGAATCCTCCTGCCGTGCTCCCCCAGCACCTGGCAGGCGCCCCGCGCCATCACGTCGTTGCCCACGAACACCCCGTCCACGTCCGGGTGTTCGGCCAGCAGCCGAGCCATCGCCTCCTCGCCGCTGCGCTGGGTGAACCGCCCCTCGACGATCGGTACGTACGGCCGGCCCCGCAGCGCCATCACCTCCCGGAACCCGGTCAGCCGGTCCTGGCCCGCCGGCACGTCCAGCGGTCCCGTGATCGTGGCGGGCCGCCGGCAGCCCCGGGCGAGCAGATGCCCGGCCGCGAGCCGCCCCCCTGCCACGTGGTCGAGGTCGACGTGGGTGAGCGGCACCGGCCGCGCCGGGCGGGCGAAGAGCACCGCGGGCAGCCCGGCGGCGGCGACCAGCGCGGGCAGCGGGTCCTCACCGTGCGCCGACACGATCAGGGCGCCGTCGGCGCTGCCCTGGCGCAGATACCCGAGGACCTGCTCCCGGTCGGCGGGGGTCTCGGCGAACATCAGCACCGGCTGCGTGCCGCGGGGCCGCAGGAAGGTGACGACCCCGGCCACCACCCGGCCGAAGAACGGGTCGGCGAAGACGCGGGCGGCGAAGGCGTCCGGCCCGTCGTCCTCGGCGGGGCCGCCGTCCACACCGGACACCACCAGGGCGATCGTCCCGGCCCGCCGGGTCACGAGCGTGCGGGCGGCGCGGTTGGGCGCGTACCCGGTGGCCTCGACGGCGCTGCGCACGGCTTCCTGGATGGCGGGGTCGACATTGCGGACGCCGTTGACGACACGGGACACCGTCGCCCGGGACACCCCGGCGACCCGCGCCACGTCCTCCAGAGTGGGCGCCCCGGTGTGCTCCCGCAGATCTCCGCTCATGGCGGCACTGTACGGGGAGAGCGCTCCCCCGGCCGAGGCGCCCGGCTCCACGGACGGACCCCCGGGCGCGCCGACCGATGAAGAGCAGGACGGCCCCAACAACCGTTCCGCGTACAACTCTTGACGTGTTCGCATCGCCGGAGAACCATCTGGGTGCAGCCGGAGAGCGCTCTCCCGTATCCCCCCGCTCGCCCCCACGACCCAGGATCGAGGCTCGATGCACGCTCCTCCCACCGGTTCGCCGGTGTCCCCAGGACCCGTCGCACACCCCCGCCGGCTCGCCGCCGCCGTGGCCGCCGCTTTGGTGGCCGCGCTGCTCCTGTTCGTCCCCGCGCCCGCCGCCCACGCCGACCCGCCGCCGCTCTCCCAGGGCCGGCCCGTCACCGCCTCCAGCCAGGAGAACGGCTCCACCCCGGCCGCCGCAGCCGTCGACGGCGACGTGGGAACGCGCTGGTCGAGCGCGTTCTCCGATCCGCAGTGGATCCAGGTCGACCTGGGCGCCCCGGCCGCGCTCGGCAAGGTGGTCCTGAAGTGGGAGGCGGCATACGCCAAGGCGTACCGCGTCGAGCTCTCCACCGACGGCACCGCCTGGACCACGGCGTACTCCACGGCCAACGGTCCCGGCGGCACCGAGACCCTGCCCGTCTCGGGCACCGCCCGCTACGTACGGATCCACGGGACGGCCCGCGCCACCGGATACGGGTACTCCCTCTGGGAGTTCCAGGTGTTCGGCAGCGGCGGGGGCACCCTGCCCGGCGGCGGTGACCTGGGGCCCAACGTGCTGGTCTTCGACCCGTCGACCCCCGACATCCAGGGCAGGCTCGACCAGGTCTTCCGGCAGCAGGAGTCGGCGCAGTTCGGTACCGGCCGCTACGCCCTTCTGTTCAAGCCCGGAACGTACAACGGCCTCAACGCCAACCTCGGCTTCTACACCTCGATAGCGGGTCTCGGCCTCAACCCCGACGACACGACCATCAACGGCGATGTGACGGTGGACGCGGGCTGGTTCAACGGCAACGCCACCCAGAACTTCTGGCGGTCCGCCGAGAACCTGGCGCTCAACCCCGTCAGCGGCACCGACCGCTGGGCGGTCGCCCAGGCGGCGCCCTTCCGGCGGATGCACGTCAAGGGCGGGCTCAACCTGGCGCCCAACGGCTACGGCTGGGCCAGTGGCGGCTACATCGCGGACAGCAGGATCGACGGCACCGTCGGACCGTACTCGCAGCAGCAGTGGTACACCCGTGACAGCTCGGTGGGCGGCTGGACCAACGGCGTGTGGAACATGACCTTCTCCGGGGTCCGGGGCGCGCCCGCGCAGAGCTTCCCCAACCCTCCGTACACCACGCTCGACACCACTCCGGTCTCCCGCGAGAAGCCGTTCCTCTACCTCGACGGCAACGACTACAAGGTGTTCGTCCCGGCCAAGCGCACCAACGCGCGGGACGTGTCGTGGGCGTCGGGCGGCACTCCGGGCACCTCGCTCCCGCTCGACCGGTTCTACGTGGTGAAGCCGGGCGCGAGCGCGGCGACCATCAACCAGGCGCTCGCCCAGGGCCTCAACCTGCTCTTCACGCCCGGGATCTACCATGTGGACCGGCCGATCGAGGTCACCCGGCCCGACACGGTCGTCCTCGGGCTGGGACTCGCCACGATCGTGCCGGACAACGGTGTCACCGCGCTGCGGACCGCCGATGTCGACGGGGTGCGGCTGGCGGGACTCCTGATCGACGCGGGTCCGGTCGAATCGCCCGTGCTGCTCCAGGTCGGGCTGCCCGGGGCGGGCGCCGACCACGCGGCGGACCCGACGACCGTGCAGGACGTGTTCGTACGGATCGGCGGGGCGGGCGCGGGCCGGGCGGCCTCCAGCATGGAGATCAACAGCGACGACACCATCGTGGACCACACCTGGCTGTGGCGCGCCGACCACGGAACCGGCGTCGGCTGGGACACCAACCGGGCCGACTACGGGCTGACGGTGAACGGTGACGACGTCCTGGCCACCGGTCTGTTCGTCGAGCACTTCAACAAGTACGACGTGCGGTGGAACGGCGAGCGCGGCCGGACGATCTTCTTCCAGAACGAGAAGTCGTACGACGCGCCCAACCAGGCCGCCGTGCAGAACGGCGGGGTGCGCGGGTTCGCCGCGTACAAGGTGGCCGATTCGGTCACCACCCACGAGGGCTGGGGACTGGGCAGCTACTGCTACTACAACGTGGATCCGACGATCGTCCAGGACCACGGCTTCGAGGTGCCGGACCGGCCGGGTGTGCGCCTGCACGACCTGCTGGTGGTCTCCCTCGGCGGGCAGGGGCAGTACGCGCACGTCGTCAACGGCACCGGGGCGCCGACCTCGGGCACCTCGACGACGCCGTCGACGGTGGTCTCGTACCCCTGAGGCCGCCCGGCGCCGCGGCGTGACGCGCGACTGCGCCGGTGGTCCCACGAGGGGTCACCGGCGCAGTCGCCACGGGGTGAGCGGGTCAGTGCCGGGCCGGGCGCCGACGGCGCGCGGCCCAGACGATGCCGCCGCCCGCGATGAGCACGGCGCCGCCCATACCGGCGACGAGCGGGGTGGAGCTCGACGAGCCGGTCTCCGCGAGGTTGGGGCTCGGCTGGGGCGCGGGGGCCGCCGGCGCGGACGTGCTGGGCGCCGGGGCCGGCTTGCTGGGCTTGGCCGACGGGGTCGGGGTCGGCTTCGACGGCTTGGACGGCTTGCCCGACGGGGTGGGTTTGGTCGGGGGCACCGTGTCGCAGACGGGAGACGTCTTGGTCTCGTCGCGCGAGTACTGGTCGCCGTCGCCCGCCTTCACGATGAGCCGGAGCGTGAGCTCCTTGTCGTGGGCGGGGAGCTTGAGGTCCTTGTGGAACTCGCCCTTGAACTGCTCGGTCGGGAGCAGGTCCTTGCCGTCCGCCGTCTTGATGGTCACGGTGTTGGTGGCCTGGCGCGAGTAGCTGGTGAGGTCGACCGTCACGGCCGAGCAGGTCACCTTCCAGACGGGGGTGTGCGCCTGTGCGGGCAGCGCGCTGAGGCCGACGCCGAGGAGCCCCGCGGCGGCTGCCCCTATCAGCGCTCCACGACGACGCGCCGTTCCTCTGATCACGGTCACAGAATCCTCCACTGTTCCGTACCGCCCCATTGGCGGTGCGCGCACAGTACCGCTCCCGTCCCACGGCCGAGCAGCGGTCCCCCACATCACTCCTCTCACCTGTCCGGTTCACGTCGGCGCCCCTGTCCCATCCAGTCGGCATAAGGGGGGCTTTCAGGAGCTCAAAGAGTCGCGATCGGGTCATATCCCGCCTTTTCCGGGGGAGTTGACTATATTTCAACGAATCCGGAAAAGGCGTTCCGTTCCCGCTCCTACCGGAACCACCAGGAGGACACCGGGGAGAACCCGTCCTTCCCCTTCCGGGATTCGTTGACCGAGGGAACGGATTCCGGCCGCAGGGCTCCGCGCGCCGTCGAATGGCGCCTTGTCGGCCTGCCCGCGGCGAGCGGACGATCGGTCCTCGTTCCTGTGCGGCGGCCCTCCCGGCCGCCGCACCACCTGCTCCTCCAGGAGGTATCCCGTGGTGAACGACCGGATGGCCCTCAGTCCCGACGCGGCACGGCAACTCGCCACCGCCACCAAGACCGCGCCGCAGATGCGCGGCATCACCCCGCGCTATCTTCTGCGCGCGCTGCCCTGGGTGGACGTCGAGTCCGGCGTCTACCGCGTCAACCGCCGCCGCACCTTCGTGCTGGGCGACGACCGGATCACCACCTACGCCGACGACGACGGCGCCCACCGGGTCGTCCCCGGCGACCTGCGCGAGATGCCGTACTTACGCGACGCCGACGAGGCGCTCCTGACCGAGCTGGCCGGCGCGTTCACCGAGGTCACCTTCGAGACCGGGCAGGTCCTGGTGCAGAGCGGCGACCCCGCCGACCGGCTGTGGGTGATCGTGCGCGGCCGTGCCGAGAAACGTATGACCGGCCGGTACGGCGAGGAGGCGCTCCTGGAGGTCATCGGCGACGGGCAGTTCTTCGACCTCGGCAGCTGGACCAGGTCCGAGCCGATGCCGTACCGCGTGCAGGCGCTCACCCCGGGCGTGGCCCTGGTCGCCGAGCGCGGCGCGCTCGCGGCCCTGACCGACCGGGACGCGGGCGTCCGCGCCGCGATGGACGACTACTCCGCCGGGAACCACCTGGTGCCGGGCGCCGAGGTGCCGGTGGACCTGTCCTCCGGCCATGTGGGCGAGCCGGATCTGCCGGGTACGTTCGTCGACTACGAGGACGCGCCGCGCGAGTACCACATGACGCTCGCGCAGACCGTGCTGCGCGTCCACACCCGGGTCGCGGACCTCTACAACGGGCCCATCGACCAGACCCGGGCGCAGTCCAACCTCACCGTCCAGGCGCTGCGCGAGCGGCAGGAGGCGGCATTGCTGAACCACCCGGAGTTCGGTCTGTTCCACAACGTCCCGGCGGGCCAGCGCGTCCAGTCCCGCACCGGCTCGCCCACTCCGGACGACCTCGACGAGCTGCTCGCCAAGGTGTGGAAGCAGCCGGGGTACTTCCTCGCGCATCCACGGGCGATCGCCGCGTTCGGCCGTGAGTGCACCCGGCGGGGCGTGCCGCCGGTCACCGACACCCGGTTCGGCAGCCCGCTGCTCACCTGGCGCGGGGTGCCGCTGCTGCCCTCCGACAAGGTCCGCTTCCACGGCGGGCTGGGCTCCGGGACGACCGAGATCCTGCTGATGCGGATGGGCGAGGCGGAGCAGGGCGTGGTCGGCCTGCGCCCCTCCCATGTCCAGGACGAGATCGAACCGGGCCTGGGGATGCGGAACATGGGCACCGACCAGAAGGGCATCACCTCGTATCTGATGACCGCCTACTTCAACACGGCCGTGCTGGTGGAGGACGCCGTCGCCGTCCTCCAGAACGTCGAGGTGTCCAACTACCATGACTATTCCTGACCTCACCCGGCAGCTGCCGGAGGCGCCGGTCCTGCCCGCGATGTCCCGGCAGCCGGCCGCCGTGCCCCGGCCGCGGGGCGCCTACTCCGCCGAGACCGCCCGCCAGGACTTCCCCGTCCTGCACCGCACGGTCAACGGCCACCCGCTGGTGTGGCTGGACAACGGGGCGACGACCCAGAAGCCCCGCCAGGTCATCGAGGCGCTCGCCGCGTACTACGGCACCGCCAACTCCAACATCCACCGCGGCGCCCACACCATGGCCCGCGAGGCCACCGAGGCGTACGAGGCGGGGCGGGCGGCGGTCGCCCGGTTCCTGGGGGCGCCGGACCCCGCGAGCATCGTGTTCGTCCGCGGCACCACGGAGGCGGTCAACCTGGTCGCCCAGAGCTGGGGGCAGGACAACCTCGGGCCCGGGGACGACATCCTCGTACCGGTCCTGGAGCACCACTCCAACATCGTCCCCTGGCAGATGGTGGCCGGGCGGACCCGGGCCCGGGTGGTGCCGGTCCCGCTGACGCCCGAGGGGGAGATCGACCGGTTCGCGTACGAGGACCTGCTCTCCTCGCGGACCCGGCTGGTCGCGCTCAGCCATGCCTCCAACGTCCTGGGCACCGTCCCGCCGGTGCGGGAGATGACCGCGCTCGCCCATCGGTACGGGGCGAAGGTGCTGGTGGACGGGGCGCAGGCGGTGGCCCACTTCCCCGTCGACGTGACGGAACTGGACGCGGACTTCTACGCGTTCTCCGGTCACAAGCTGTTCGCCCCGACCGGTATCGGCGCCCTCTACGCCAAGCCGGAGGTCCTGGCGGACATGCGGCCCTGGCAGGGCGGCGGCAACATGATCGACTCGGTGGACTTCGGCCTCACCACCTTCGCCCCCGTCCCGCACCGCATGGAGGCCGGCACCGGGAACATCGGCGGTGTGATCGGGCTGCTGGCCGCGCTGGACTGGCTCGGCTCCTTCGACCGCGACGCCGTCACGGCGTACGAGGAGGGGCTGATGGCCTACGCGCGGCAGGCCATGGCCACCGTGCCCGGTCTGGAGTTGGTGGGCGCCGCGCCCGAGCGGATCGCGGTGCTGACGTTCACGCTGGCGGGCCATGACCCGGCGGCCGTCGCCGACTGGCTGGACCGCGACGGCATCGCGATCCGCGCGGGCCACCACTGCGCCCAGCCGGCGCTGGCCCACTACGGGCTGGAGTCGGCGGCCCGGGCCTCGCTGGCGCTCTACAACACGTCGGAGGAGGTGGACCGGCTGGTGGCTTCGCTGCACCGGCTCCAACAGACGTCCGGCTGAGAGCCGTCGGGCGCGTGGGCCGACCGGACGGCAGACATCAACGTCTGTCGTCCGTCACCCCCTTGATCCCATCGCCCCTCACCCGCACCGCCCGCCACGGCGGACGGTGCGCCTGCGGCGGGACGGTCGGCAGGGACGGCGCCGCAGCGCCCAGCGAGTCGAGGCGGCGCCGCAGCAGCTGGTTCTCCACATACAGATCGGCCAGGACACGGACCTTGGAGCGCACCGCCCACGGCTCCACCGGCTTCACCAGGAAGTCCGCGACGCCCAGGTGGTAGGCGCGGGCCGCGAGATCGTCGTCCCGGCCGATGCCGGTGACCAGGATGACCGGCAGGCTCCGGGTGTGGTCCAGGCGTTTGAGGTACTCGACCACTTCGAGGCCGTCCATCCGCGGCATCAGCACATCGAGCAGGATCACCGCTATCCCACCGCGCAGCACGGTCTTCAGCGCCTCGTCCCCGCTGCGGGCGCACACTATCGGGCGACCCACGGGACGCAGCACACTCTCCATGGCGAAGAGGTTGTCCTCACGGTCGTCCACCACGAGGATCTTCCACGAACTGTCCACGTCCCAACCACACTCCCCTGCAGCCGGACCTTCACAGTAGTGCGCGCCGGGGCCGGGCGCAGGAGGCCCCCGGTACCTGCCAACGGCATCTGCGTCCGCGTCCGAGGGACCCGGACCCGGGGGCCGCGGGCGTCTACGGGCGTCCGCCAGCGCAAACGGAATCCGCGCCCGCTGCCCCGCGCGTCCGGCGGTTCACCGCAGGCGAAAAACTCGGCCGGTTGTCACTCCTTCTTCCGGCGCTTCCCCGCGCCCCGGCGGGACGGCGGGCGCGGGCCCGGTCCCCTAGCGTGGGGTCATGGACAAGACGCGCGGGACGACGGGGCCGGGTCCCTCGGACGCGGACGCAG
>NZ_JBJHPC010000212.1:0-11179 GCF_045257485.1 Streptomyces sp. YS-3
GTCGAAGGAGGCGGCGTCCCCGCCCCCGCCCGGGATCATCAGCAGCACCGGACCGGTGCCGCGCTTCTCGTAGTACAGGGTCGCGCCGGGTGCGCGCAGTTCAGGCATGGTTCGCTTCCTCCAGGGACGGGGCCGGCCAGTGGGTGAGGGCGACGTGCAGGGCGGCCACGGCGCGCCGCCACGAGGTGTCCACGTCGCGTACGTGGTTGAAGCCGCCCTGGGCTTCGAGGCTGAGGTAGCCGTGGAAGGTGCTGCGCAGCAGCCGTACCGCGTCGGTCAGGTCCGGCTCGGCGAGCCCGTAGCCGCGCAGCATCCCGTAGGTGATCTCCACGGTCCGCCGCATCGCGGGCGCGTCGGCGACGAGCGCCGGGTCGACCTTGATTTGGGTCGCGGCGTACCGGCCGGGGTGGGCCCGCGCGTACGCCCGGTAGGCGTCGGCGTACGCCGTCAGGGCGTCCTGTCCCGAGCGGCCCGCCACCGCGACCGCGATCTCGTCGATCAGCTCGCCGCCGGCCAGCAGCGCGACCCGGGTGCGCAGCTCCCGCACGTTCTTGACGTGCGAGTACAGGCTCGCGTCCTTGACGCCGAAGTGCCGTGCCAGCGCCGACAGGGTGACCTGGTCGAACCCCGCCTCGTCCGCCAGATCGGCGGCGGCTGCCGTGATCCGGTCCGCCGTGAGTCCCGCACGCGCCATGCGCCCCGTACCTCCGTGATCGATGTCCGTCGCCCCGGGGCGACGCTTCCTAGGGCTCCTAGGTTGAAACCTAGGATACATAGGTACGGAAGCGGGCGCCATCCCGATCGCGGGTGAAGGGATTCGGAAGGCGTGTCGCCGGGGACGGAAGAGGACACGGCGGCGCTCCGTACCGGAAGGGGTGGGACGGCCATGGCGGGAAGAACGGGCACCGACGTCCTCACGGTCCTCCCGTACGCGGTCATGGCCGTGGTCGCCGCCGTCGACGTGGCCGCGGGCCCCGGTGTCGGGCTGCTCGCCCTCGTCTCCCTCGGCCCCGCCTTCGCGGGCCTGGTGGGAAGCTGGCGGCGGCCGGTCGCCGTCGGGGCCGTGGCCCTGCTGGTCGGCTGCGGACTCGGCCTCCACAACGGGCTCTTCCAGGAGCGCCGGGGCTTCGCCGCGCTCGCCTCGGTGGTCGGGGTGACGGTGGCGGGCGTGGCCGCCGCCCGGATGCGCGAGCGCCGCGAGGCCGAGCTCGCCGGGGTGCGCTCGATCGCCGAGGCCGCCCAGCGCGTCCTGCTGCGCCCGTGCCGCGCGGCGCCGGACATCTGCGGGCGGCCGTCTCGTACACCTCCGCGGTCGCCGAGGCGAGGATCGGCGGCGATCTGTACGAAGTGGTCGCGGCGCCCGACGGCGTACGGGTCATCATCGGCGACGTCCAGGGCAAGGGCCTGGAAGCCGTGGAGACCGCCGCCGCCGTCCTCGGCGCCTTCCGGGAGGCCGCGCACGACGAACCCGACCTCAAGGGCGTCGGGGCGCGCGTCGAACGCGCGGCCGAGCGGGCCATGGACGGGGAGAGATTCGTGACCGCCCTGATCGCCGAACTCGTCCCCGACGGCGGAGCGGTCTTCCTCAACTACGGGCACCCGCCGCCCGCCCTCCTGCGCGCCGACGGCACGGTCCACTTCGCCGAGCCGCCCCGGTACGCCCTGCCGCTCGGCCTCGGCCTCTGTCCGGGCGGCGGCCCCGAGCCGCACCGGGTGGACTTCGGCCCCGGCGACCAACTGCTGCTGTACACCGACGGCGTCAGCGAGGCCCGCGACCGCTCGGGCGCGTTCTACCCGCTGTCCCGCCGCGCCCTCCTGCTGAACGGCCCCGACCCGCAGACGGCGCTGGAGGGCCTGCGCGCCGATCTGATGCGCCACACCGGCGGCCCCCTCCACGACGACGCGGCCATGCTCCTCCTGCGCTACCGGGACTAGTCTCTGGCGACACACAGCCTTGGGGAGGCAGCCGTGCCGCAGGATCCGACGGAACGCCGTGTCGTCGTCACCGGGGTGCCCCGGCGCACCCGCGGGCCCGCCGGCTACCGTCCCCGGACCGAGATCGACGAGCAGACCACCCTCGGCCACACCTATGTGCGCTCGCTGATGCGCAGCCAACTGCTCGCCGGACTGACCGTGTTCGCCGTGCTCGTGCTGCTGGTCGGACCGCTGCCGCTGGTGTTCGCGGTGCGACCGCAGAACCCCGGCCTCGTCTGGGGCGTGCTCGGCTTCGGCGTCTACCCGCCGCTCGTGCTGCTCGCCCGCTGGTACGTGAAGCGGGCCGAGCGCAACGAACAGGACTTCGCCCGCCTCGTCGAGGACCGCTGAGCGCCGCCCGGCGCCGCCCAGGAACGTGGACACGTGAACCAGAACTACGCCGTACCGGCCGTGGCCCTCGTGGTCCTCGCCACGGTCCTCGTCGGCGCGCTCGGCCTGCGCATATCCCGGACCACCTCCGACTTCTACGTGGCCTCGCGAACCGTCGGCCCCCGGCTCAACGCCGCGGCGATCAGCGGCGAGTACCTCTCGGCCGCCTCCTTCCTCGGCATCGCGGGACTCGTCCTCGTCCAGGGCCCCGACATGCTCTGGTACCCGGTGGGCTACACCGCCGGCTATCTCGTCCTGCTGGTGTTCGTCGCGGCCCCGCTGCGCCGCTCCGGCGCGTACACCCTGCCCGACTTCGCCGAGGCCCGCCTCGAATCGCGCTCCGTGCGCCGGTTCGCCGCCGCCCTGGTCGTCGGCGTCGGCTGGCTCTATCTGCTGCCGCAGCTCCAGGGCGCGGGGCTCACCCTGAACGTGCTGACCGGGGCGCCGCGCTGGTTCGGCGGCGTGCTGGTCGCCGTGGTCGTCGTCGCCACCGTCGCCGCGGGCGGCATGCGCAGCATCACCTTCGTCCAGGCCTTCCAGTACTGGCTGAAACTCACCGCCCTCCTGGTGCCCGCCCTCTTCCTGGCCCTCGCCTGGCACGGCGACGGCGCCCCCCGCGTCGCCTTCGACGAGCCCGCCGCCTTCCGCGAGCAGCGGTCGGTACGCGTCGACGACACCCTCGACCTCACCCTCGCCGCCCCGCTCACCGTCACCGCGACCGGCACCGTCGACGGCACCCGCCACCAGGGCGAACGCGTGCTCCTGCCCGGCGGCACCCACCGCGTCGAACGCGGCACCCGGCTGGTCTTCGCCGTCGGCGACCGGGTCCCCGGCAGTGACGCGGGCAGCGCGGGCATGTCCACCCCGCTCGCCCACGCCCGCAAGGAGCGTCCGCTGTACGCCACGTACGGGCTGATCGTCGCCACCTTCCTCGGCACCATGGGCCTGCCGCACGTCGTGGTCCGCTTCTACACCAGCCCGCACGGCGTCGCCGCCCGCCGCACCACGGTCGTCGTCCTCGGCCTGATCGGCGCCTTCTATCTGCTGCCGCCCGTCTACGGCGCCCTGGGCAGGCTGTACGCGCCCGAACTCGCCCTCACCGGACAGGCGGACGCGGCCGTCCTCGTCCTGCCGCACCTGGTCATCGGCGGAGTCGGCGGCAACCTGCTCGGCGCGCTGCTCGCGGGCGGTGCCTTCGCGGCGTTCCTGTCGACCGCGTCGGGGCTGACCCTGGCGGTCGCGGGCGTCCTCACCCAGGACGTACTGCCGGCCCGGGGCGTACGGCACTTCCGCCTCGCCACCCTGCTCGCGGTCGCGGTGCCGCTGGCGGCCAGTGCCCTGGTGGGCGGGCTGCCGGTGGCCGACGCGGTGGGCCTGGCCTTCGCGGTCTCCGCCTCCTCGTTCTGCCCGCTCCTGGTGCTGGGCATCTGGTGGCGCGGGCTCACCCCGCCGGGCGCGGTCGCCGGGATGGTGGCGGGCGGCGGTTCGGCGCTGCTCGCGGTCACCGCCACCATGGCCGGACTGCCCGGTGGCGGGCCGCTGCACGCGCTGCTCGCCTGGCCCGCCCTGTGGTCGGTGCCGCTCGGCTTCCTGACGATGGTCCTGGTGTCCCTGGCGACCCCGGCCCGCGTCCCGGCCGACACGGCCGCGACCCTGGCCCGCTTCCATCTGCCGGAGGCGCTGTACACCGGCCGGCGCGGCACACCGGCCCACCCCGCACCCCGTCAGGAGCGGGCGTGAACGGGTTCCTGGCCGGGATGTTCGCGGCGGCCCTGCCCCTGGTCGCGGCCGGCTTCTGGGCGGGGCGGCGCACCGCGCGCCCACAGGGCCTCGGCGATCTCGGCACCCCCGTCGAGCACGCCACGTTCCAGACCCTGCACACCGCGTCCCTCGCCGCGCCGCCGCTGCGCGCCGGGCTCACCCCCGACACCGCGCGCCGCGCCGCCCGGGGCCTGCGCACCCTCCTCGGCACCGACGCGCTGTGCCTGACCGACGGGTCCTCGGTGCTGACCTGGGACGGGGCGGGCGAGCACCACGCCGGGGAGATCCTGGAGCGGCTCGGTCGCATCCGCGAGACCGGCCGGGGAGAGGCGTTCCGCATCCGCTGCGACGACGACGGCTGCGCCCTGCGCTGGGCGGTCGTGGCCCCGCTCACCGTCGACGACCGGGTGCACGGCGCCCTGGTCACCTGCGCGCCGCGCGAGTCGGCGGTGCTGGTGCGGGCCGCGGGCGAGGTGGCCCGCTGGGTCTCGGTGCAGCTGGAGCTCGCCGACCTCGACCGCTCCCGCACCCGGCTCATCGAGGCCGAGATCAAGGCGCTGCGGGCGCAGATCTCCCCGCACTTCGTCTTCAACTCCCTGGCCGTCATCGCCTCGTTCGTCCGCACCGACCCCGACCGCGCCCGCGAACTGCTCCTGGAGTTCGCGGACTTCACCCGCTACTCCTTCCGCAGGCACGGCGACTTCACCACCCTGGCCGACGAACTGCACGCCATCGACCAGTACCTGGCCCTGGTCCGCGCCCGCTTCGGGGAACGGCTCTCGGTGACCCTCCAGATAGCCCCGGAGGTGCTGCCGGTGACCCTGCCGTTCCTGTGCCTGCAACCGCTCGTCGAGAACGCCGTCAAACACGGTCTGGAGGGCAAGACCGACAAGAGCCACATCAGCATCACCGCGCGCGACGCCGGGTCGGAGGCCCTGGTGGTCATCGAGGACAACGGCGTCGGCATGGAGCCCGACCGGCTGCGCCGCATCCTGGCGGGCGAGGCCGGCCTGTCCACCGGCATCGGCCTGTCCAACGTGGACGACCGGCTGCGCCAGGTGTACGGGGACGGGCACGGCCTGGTCATCGAGACGGCGGTCGGCGCCGGAATGAGGATCACGGTCCGGCTGCCCAAGTACCAGCCGGGCGTCCACCCGGCGCCGGAGCGGCCCTGAGATGTGTCGCGGAAGGCCGTGTCCGGGCAGGTCAGGGCCGCTGCGACAGGCTTCAGCCGGCGTACTCGGTGAGGTCGATGGAGTGCACCGCCAGCCGGTTGCCGTTGCGGGGGTCGGTCGTGACCCTCTCGGGGACCATGCCCAGCTTGCGGATGACGTTCTCGGACGCGCTGTCGCCCACGCGCGCGATGGCGAGGACCCGGTCGAGGCCCCGGTCCTGCAGGGCGAACTCCAGCGACGCCTGCGCGGCCTCCGACGCGTACCCCTGGCCCCAGAACTGCCGTCCCAGACGCCACTCGACCGCCACGGCGGGCAGCACCTCGGGCAGGTACTCGGGCACGGTCAGACCCGTGAACCCGGCGAGCTCGCCGGAGCCGAGGAGCTCGACGGCGAAGAGCCCGAAGCCCTCCTCGTCCCACTCCTCCTCCCAGCGCTCGATGTCGTCGGCCGTCCGCTCCAGATCGAGGACCGCGCCGTCCCCGGTCCAGCGCATGACGTCCGGATCGGCGTTGATGTCGGCCAGGGCGGGCAGGTCGTCCTCGTCCCAGCGGCGCAGGAGCAGACGGGGGGTGTGGATCTCGGTCATGCGCCCATCCTGTCGAATACGGGGCCGAACCGGTAATCAGCCCCTCCCCGGCGGTCGGCGCCCGGCACGCCCGGACCGCGATCCGTGCCGTGCGACGCCTGTTCTCCGACGGCCCGCTGTGCTTCCATGCCACAGCGACGACCGGGGGGCCCACAGGGGCCGCCGAGCGGCAGGGGGAGCGTGGGTTATGGACCGGCGGGGATTTCTCAAGGGCGCGGCCGTGCTTCCGGCCGCCGGGCTCCTGGCGTACGCGGGCGCCGCGCCCGCCGCGGCCACCGCCTCGGGCACCACCGACTGGATGGCGGGTCTGAGCGGCTCGACCGACCTGCGCCGGCTGACGATCCCCGGCACGCACGACTCCGGCGCCCGCTTCGGCGGCCTGTGGGTCGAGTGCCAGAACGCCGTCGTCGCCGCCCAGCTGAACGCCGGCGTCCGCTTCCTGGACGTACGCTGCCGGGTCACCGGCGACTCCTTCGCCATCCACCACGCCGCCTTCTACCAGAACCTGATGTTCGGCGATGTGCTGATCGCCTGCCGGGACTTCCTCGCCGCGCACCCGGGCGAGACGGTGCTGATGCGGGTGAAGCAGGAGTACTCGACGGTGAGCGACGCCGAGTTCCGCCGGATCTTCGACCTCTACCTCGACCAGAAGGGCTGGCGCCCGCTGTTCCGTCTCGACGCCGCACTGCCCACGCTCGGCGAGGCCCGGGGCCGGGTGGTCCTGCTCGCCGACAACGGCGGTCTGCCCGGCGTCCGCTACGGCGACCCCGCGCTCTTCGACATCCAGGACGACTACAACGCCGAGCCCTTCGGCAAGTACCCCAAGATCGAGGCCCAGTTCCGCAAGGCCGCCGACCAGCCCGGCAGGCTCTACGTCAACTATGTGAGCACGGCGGCCGGGCTGCCGCCCGAGTGGAACGCCGCCCGGCTCAACCCCCAGGTGCGTTCCTTCCTGGACGGTTCCGCGATGGCGGGCCGGACCGGGCTCGGCATCGTCCCCATGGACTTCCCCGAAGCGGCCCCCGGACTCATCGACGCGGTCCTGCGGCACAATCCGGCCCCGGCCGCCCTCCGGGCGCGGCCGAACGGGTGACCGCGGGCCGTTCGCGCCACGAGGGGCCCAGTGGGCGCGGCCTGCTGATGCGGAGGAAAAACCCCCGAAGTTAAGCTGACGCAGTGGCTGGACGCGAGCGACGGCGGATCGGGCCGGGCGAGAGGCTGGCCCTCAACCGCATGGGCAGCTTCGACTGGGACCTGGAGAACAACACCCTCGCGTTCGACGAGGCCGGTCTCGCCGTCTTCGACCTGAGGCCGGGCGAGTACGACGGGAACCCCGACTCGCTGGCCTCCCGGGTGCCGCCCGAGGAGGGCGCCCGGGTCGACGGCGTCATCGCCGAGGCCATGCAGACCGGCCGCTCCTCCTACGGCGCCTACTTCCAGCTGAGGCGGCGCAACGGACACCGGCAGTGGACCCATGTGCGCGGACGCATCCTGCGCGACGACCGGGGCAACGCCTACCGCGTCCTCGGGATCGTCCGCAACGCCTCCACCGAGCTCACCGAGTACACCCTGATCAGCCCGCTGGAGGCGGGCCGGCGACGGATCACCGGCATGGTGCAGGGCACCACCGAGGCGCTCTCCAAGGCGGTGACCGTGGACGACGTCGCCGAGGTCCTCACCGGCAGCGGCGGGCGGGAGCGGTTCGGCGCCGACGGGCTGCTGCTCGGGCTGGTCGAGGGCGGCGCGCTCAAGGTCATCGCGATGTCCGGCGACTCGATGGAGGCGCTCGACGAGCTGAAGCTGCACCGCCTGGACGACTCGCTGCCGCTGGCCGAGGCCGTGCTGACCGGCCGGCCCCGGTTCGTCACCTCGCTCGGCGAGCTGGGCCACACCTTCCCCCGGCTCGCCCCGTACATCCAGCGCCTGGAACTGGACGCGGCGGCCTTCCTGCCACTGATCGCCCAGGCCCGCCCGGTCGGCGGCCTCGCGCTCTTCTTCCGGGGCCGCAGCGACTTCTCCGCCGAGGACCGCAACCTCTGTCTGGGGCTCGCGGGCATCGTCGCCCAGTCGCTCCAGCGGGCCATCCTCTTCGACCAGGAACGCGAGTTCGCCACCGGCCTGCAGGCCTCGATGCTGCCCCGCCACGTGCCGGAGGTGCCCGGCGCGGAGATCGCCGTGCGCTACCACGCGGCCTGGGGCGGGCGGGAGGTCGGCGGCGACTGGTACGACGTGATCGCGCTGCCCCGGGGCCGGGTCGGTGTCGTGGTCGGCGACGTCCAGGGCCATGACACCCACGCCGCCGCGATCATGGGCCAGCTCAGGATCGCGATCCGGGCCTACGCCGGGGAGGGGCACGCGCCCGCCACCGTGCTCGCCCGTGCCTCGCGCTTCCTGGCCGAACTCGACACCGAGCGCTTCGCGACCTGTACCTACGCCCAGGTGGACCTGGTCTCCGGCGGTGTACGGGCCGTGCGCGCCGGCCACCTGGGGCCCTTCATCCGGCACACCGACGGCCGGGTGGGCCGCCCCAACCTGCGCGGCGGTCTGCCGCTCGGGCTCGCCAGCGAGTTCGACGACGAGGACTTCCCCGAGACCCGCCTCGACCTGGTGCCCGGCGAGACGATGGTGATGTGCACCGACGGGCTGGTGGAGGAGCCGGGCCTGGACATCACGGCCGGGATGGACTCCCTGGCGGCGGCCGTGCGGACCGGCCCCGAGGGGGCGGACGCGCTCGCCGACCACCTCTCCGCCAGCCTCTGGGAGCGCTGGGGCACCGGTGACGACGTGGCCCTGCTGGTGCTGCGCCGCGCGCCCGACCCGGGCACCCCGCAGGCCCCCCGGATCCACCAGTACATCCACCAGGCCGACCCCGAGGGCCTGGCGGAGTCCCGGGTGGCCCTGCGCCGGGCCCTGGAGGACTGGGGCTTCGCGGAGCTCGTCGACGACGTCGAGCTGGCCGCGGGCGAGCTCCTCGGCAATGTCCTGCTGCACACCGAGGGCGGCGCCGTCCTCACCCTGGAGGTGCTGCCCGAGCCGGTGCGGCGCGTACGGCTGTGGGTCAAGGACCGCTCCAGCGTCCGTCCGCGCCGCAGGACGCCCGGGGAGGCGGCCACCTCCGGGCGCGGCCTGCTGCTCATCGAGGCGGTGTCGGCCCGCTGGGGCGTGGAGCCCCGGGGCGACGGCAAGGCGGTGTGGTGCGAGTTCGTCCCGCAGGACGCGCGGGGCACGGCCGCCGAGCCGCCGACCGGGCGGCCGGTGGTGCCGCCGGAGGAGCCCCCGGAGGACTGACCGGCCAGCGCCGCTGTACCGAGCACCGGCCGGTCACCCCGGGGGGCGGGGAACGTACCGGCTCAGGGCTTGATGACCCAGGCGTCGCCGAGCGAGCGCTCACCCGAGGAGTCCGACGGGTGGTTGATCACGCCGTCGGCCGCCGTCACCATCACGCTGGAGCCGCCCCCGTCGAGGTTGAGCGCCTCGCGGGCGCCGAGCTGGCGCATCAGCTCCGCGGTCCGCGCGATGCTCAGCCCCTCGCTGTAGCCCGCCTGGCGGCCGTCGACGACGGCCAGCATCAGCCGGCCGCGGTCGTCCACGCCCATCATCGAGCGCGGGTTGGCGCGGTTGGTCCAGTCGTACGTGAAGGACTGGTCGGAGCCGGACCGGATGATGCCGTCCCCCAGCGCGTTCACCGACACCCGCCCGTGGCGCACCAGGGTCGGACCGACCTGCATGATCGTGGTGTCCCGGGTGAGCGGGACCGGGCGGCCGTAGCCGTCGGTGACGCGGGTGCGGATGCCGAGCCGGTCGCCCTCGCGCACATGGCCGAGCAGCCACTCGGCGCTGTCCCCGATGGCCTGAATGGTGGAGCCCCCGGCCGGGACGGCGGCCCCGCGCGAGGAGTTCACCCCGACCACCCTGTCGTCGGCGTCGAGGACCGCCTCGGCGCCCGCGCCGGACGGCGGGGCGCCCCACTCGGGGGTGAACCGGACCAGCTCGCTGGGGTCCGTGCACTCGAAGTCGTGCTGCGGCTTCTCGGTGGGCGTGTCGCCGCCGACGCCGCCGCAGTTCCAGACGTCGCCGGGGAAGCGGTTGACGCCGTCGATCTCCTGGGTGGCGCCGCCGGGCGTGCGCAGCGAGATGTGCGCCTTGATGGTGCCGACACGGACGTCGCGCCCGCCCTTGGTCATCAGGATCGCGCCCCGGCCCTGGGTCGCGGAGGCGAGCACCTTTCCGTCCTTGACGTAGAACCCGCCGGGGGCGTCGTTGTAGAACCACTGGCCGTTGATGCCCGCGACCGCGTGCGCCCGGGCGACGAGATCGGTGGCCGGCTCGGTGCCGTGCAGGGTGGGCCCGAACTCGGTGTCGATCTTGCCCTGGAACTCGTGGAAGTCGACCCGCAGGACGTTGACCTTCTGCGGGGCCCCGGGGTCGGTGCCGTCCTGCGCGGTGTAGCGGGTGTCGCCGGTGAACCCGGCGGCCTTCACCCTGGCCAGCTCCGCGCTCGCCCCGGAGCGCTCGGCGAAGGAGCCCACCCGGACGGTCCAGCCCAGCGTGCCCGCCGCGAGGTCGGCGTACGCGGGGGAGCGGACCTCTTCGACCCGCGGTGTGAAGCCCTGCTCGCGCAGGGCCTGGGCGACCCGGTCCGCGGTCTCCTTCGGGCCGAGCTCGGTGGTGGCCCGGTCGAGCCGGCCACCGGGGTCGACCGGCAGGAGCACGTGTGCGGTCCAGAAGTCGTCCGCGTCCTTCTTGCCGAAGGTGTACGTGGTGAGGGTGACGCCCGGGCTCAGGACCCGGGTCACCGGCGCCGCGGTGGTCGGCAGGGGCGGCAGGAACGGTCTGGCGGACGAGGCGAGGGAGGGCCGGAGGGCACCGTGGGGGGCGGCCTCGGCGGTCGGGACGACGACCGCGGCGGTCAGGGCGACGGCGGCTGACAGCGCGGTGGCGAGGGTGGTTCGGCGCATGAGGCTTCCTTCATGGGTGGGAAGGTGCGTCGAAAAGTAGATGGTGTGGACATGACTTGCGCTGATACGTGACACGCTGCCCACATGAAGTGACTCTCACTGATGAGTGAACGAGGCAGGCGGCCAGAAGTAGTTGGCCCGGCCGGACTTCAACCTCCGTTCGCACCACGGCTGTCGTGTCCCCACCGGGGCATGTGTCGCACGCGGCGCCCTCTTTCCACATGATGATCCGTCAGTTATTTAGTCCGATTTATAACGGAGGCGGAGGGATCTTCCACGCGAATCGCCGACGCCCGCACCGCGCTGTCCCCCGGTCGGCTCCCGCCGCGCCCCGC
>NZ_JBJHPC010000213.1:0-11174 GCF_045257485.1 Streptomyces sp. YS-3
GCTGCCCCTGCAGTGTTTCGATCGCTTCCTCCGTCGTCTCCGCCGTGTACACCCCCGTCGACAGGTACTTCCAGCCCCCGTCCGCCACCACGAACACGATGTCCGCCGGTGCGCCCGCCTTGACCGCCTTGCGGCCCACGCCGATCGCCGCGTGCAGCGCCGCCCCGGTGGAGACGCCCGCGAAGATGCCCTCCTCCTTGAGGAGTTCGCGGGTGCGGGTCACCGCGTCCGCCGAGCCCACCGAGAAGCGGCTCGTCAGGACCGACGCGTCGTACAGCTCGGGGACGAAGCCCTCGTCCAGGTTGCGCAGGCCGTAGACCAGGTCGTCGTAGCGCGGCTCGGCGGCGACGATCTGGACGCCGGGGACGCGCTCGCGCAGATAGCGGCCCACGCCCATCAGCGTGCCCGTCGTCCCCAGGCCCGCCACGAAGTGCGTGATCGAGGGGAGGTCGGCCAGGATCTCCGGGCCCGTCGTGGCGTAGTGGGCGCCGGCGTTGTCGGGGTTGCCGTACTGGTACAGCATCACCCAGGACGGGTTCTGGGCCGCCAGCTCCTTGGCGACCCGTACCGCCGTGTTGGAGCCGCCCGCCGCGGGCGAGGGGACGATTTCCGCGCCCCACATCTTCAGCAGGTCGCGGCGCTCCTGGGAGGTGTTCTCGGGCATCACGCACACGATGCGGTAGCCCTTGAGCTTCGCCGCCATGGCCAGCGAGATGCCGGTGTTGCCGCTGGTCGGCTCCAGGATGGTGCAGCCGGGCGTCAACCGGCCCGCCTTCTCGGCCTGTTCGATCATGTGGAGCGCGGGGCGGTCCTTGACCGAGCCGGTCGGGTTGCGATCCTCCAGCTTCGCCCAGATGCGTACGTCGTCCGAGGGCGACAGCCGGGGCAGGCGGACCAGCGGGGTGTTGCCGACCGCGGCGAGCGCGGAGTCGTAGCGCATGACGGCGATCAGCCTCAGACCATGCCGCCGGCCACGGCCGGCAGGATCGTGACGCTGTCGCCGTCGGACAGCGCGGTGGAGATGCCCGCGAGGAAGCGGACGTCCTCGTCGTTGAGGTAGACGTTCACGAAGCGGCGCAGCTCGCCGCCGGTCTTCTCGTCGACGAGACGCTCGCGGATGCCGGTGTGGCGGGTCTCCAGGTCGGCGAAGAGCTCGCCGATGGTCGCCCCGCTGCCTTCGACCGCCTTCGCGCCGTCGGTGTAGGTGCGGAGGATGGTCGGGATGCGGACCTCGATGGCCATGGCGTGGGCTCCTGTCAGGAGTCGGGAGGGGAAGGCAGGGGTGCGCGGCTCGGCGCGCGTGCTGCGGATGGTGCGCAGGGTACGCGGGGCGTACGCGGTGGTGCGGGCGCGGCTCAGACGGCGGTGGGACGCGGACACATCGCGCTCGCCAGGCGGCACAGGTCGACGTGCAGGCGCGCCACCAGCAGCGGGCTGCTCGGCTTCTCTTCGCTCACGTCGTGGGGAACCATGCGGTCATCGTATCGATTCCCGGTCCGCTTTCCGGAGTGTGATCTCAGATGGTGGGCGCACTCTGCTCAGGATGCGGGCGACGGGCGCGGCGGAGCCCGCCGCGCGCCCCCTCGGCCGGTTCAGTACGCCTGGACGACCTGGACCTCTTCCTCCTCGATCACACCGTCCACGATCCGGTACGAGCGGAACTGGAAGTCCCCGAGGCCGTCCGTGTCCGCCGTGGAGACCAGGACGTAGTGGGCGCCGGGCTCGTTGGCGTACGTCACGTCGGTGCGCGAGGGGTAGGCCTCGGTCGCCGTGTGGGAGTGGTAGACGATCACCGGCTCCTCGTCGCGGTCGTCCATCTCGCGGTACAGCTTCAGCAGGTCCTGGGAGTCGAACTCGTAGAACGTGGGCGAGCGCGCCGCGTTGAGCATCGGGACGAACCGCTCGGGGCGGCCGGTGCCGGCCGGGCCGGCGACCACGCCGCACGCCTCGTCGGGGTGGTCGGCGCGGGCGTGCGCGACGATCTGGTCGTAGAGGGCCTGGGTGAGGGTCAGCATGAGCGCAAGGATAAGCAGACGGGCCGTCCCGTACCGAGGAGTGGTACGGAACGGCCCGCATGCTGAGAAGCGTGGTGTTACGAGCGCTTGGCGAACGCCTTGTTGTCGGGGTTGCGCGCCTTGAGGACCAGGTAGGAGACGCCCAGGATCAGACCCCACAGCGGGGCGCAGTACAGGGAGACCCGCGAGTCCTTGTCGACGCCCATCATCACGATGACCATGAGGATGAACAGCAGCGCGAACCAGCTGGTGTACGGGGCGCCGGGGGCGCGGAAGGTGGACTGCGGGAGTTCGCCGCGGTCGGCCTTGGCGCGGTAGCGGATCTGGCAGACCAGGATCATGATCCAGGCCCACATGCCGGAGATGGTGGCGAAGGAGACGACGTAGTCGAAGGCCTTGCCCGGCGCCTTGTAGTTGATCCAGACGCCGACCAGCATCAGCGCGGCCGAGACCGTGGTGCCGATCAGCGGGGTGCCGCTCTTGGTCAGCTTGGTGAAGACCTTGGGGCCCTGGCCGTTGAGGGCGAGGTCGCGCAGCATTCGGCCGGTGGAGTACATGCCCGAGTTGCAGGAGGACAGGGCGGCCGTCAGGACGACGAAGTTGACGATCGCGGCGCCGACGCCGAGGCCCATCTTCTCGAAGGCCGCGACGAAGGGGCTGACGCCCGGCTGGAACTCGTGCCACGGGACGACCGAGAGGATCATGATCAGGGCGCCGATGTAGAAGACGGCGATGCGCCACGGCACGGTGTTGATGGCCTTGGGCAGGGTCTTCTCGGGGTCCTTGGACTCGCCCGCGGTCACACCGACCAGCTCGACGGCGAGGAAGGCGAACATCACGATCTGCAGGGTCATCAGCGTGCCGCCGATGCCCTTGGGGAAGAAGCCGCCGTCGTTCCAGAGGTTGGCGACGGTGGCGGTGTCGGCGGCGTCCGAGAAGCCGACGGTGAGGATGCCGGCGCAGATGAGGATCATGCCGACGATGGCCGTCACCTTGACCATCGAGAACCAGAACTCCAGCTCACCGAAGAGCTTCACCGAGATCAGGTTCACCGCGTACAGGATGAGCGTGAAGACCAGCGCGTACAGCCACTGCGGGACGTCGTTGTGCGTCCAGAAGGCCATGTACTGGGCGGCGGCGGTGACCTCGGTGATGCCGGTGACGACCCAGAAGAGCCAGTACGTCCAGCCGGTCACGAAGCCCCAGAACGGGCCGACGAACTCACGGGCGTACTCCGAGAAGGAGCCCGAGACGGGGCGGTACATGAGCAGCTCGCCCAGCGCCCGCATGATGAAGAAGATGACCAGGCCCGCGATGGCATAGGCCAGGATGAGGCTGGGGCCGGCCTTCGAGATGGCCTTGCCCGCGCCGAGGAAGAGCCCGGTACCGATGGCTCCGCCGATCGCGATCATCTGGATCTGGCGGGCGCCGAGGCCCCGCTGGTATCCCTCGCCCTCGGCGGCGCCGTGGGCGGTTCCCAGGGCCTCATTGCCGGAGCGGTCGTCCTGCTTGTCGACCTGCGCTGAGGTCATGGTGGTGCGCCTTTCTCCATGCTGACCCGCCCGCTTCGGTCGTCGAAGCCGCGGACCAGGTCCTGATCCCCCCGGATGTGGATGGAGTGCCACCGGCGGTCAGCCGGCCGAAGCGCCCCCGGGGACATGGGTGGCGTCCCCGGGTGGTCGTGAAGATTTATCACGTCCTTACGGGTGATCCACCGGGAGCGCTGTGGCGCACACCACAAGAAGAACCGGACAAGGCGCGCAAGAGACCGCAAACCATACCGATGCGGTAATCGGATCGTTATGCGGATTTGAGCGTCCGCTGAGCGAACAGAGGGAAAACAGCCGCCTCCGGCCGTCCCGGGCGGCCGTTCAGGCCATCAGCGTCTCGACGAGCGTCTCCTGGAGCCCGCCGAGCCAGAGGTAGGCCATGACCATCGGCTTGCGCGGGTCCTCGTCCGGCAGCCGGTACAGCTCGCCGCTCTCGTCCTCGTCGGTGACCTCCAGCCGGGTCCCGATGGTCAGACGCAGGTCGTTGAGGGCGCCCAGCCAGCGCCGGGAGTCCTCCGCCGTCAGCTTCAGCACCGCGCCGCCGTCACCCTGCGGGGCGAGCGCGTCCAGGGTGCGCACCACCGCGAGCGCGTCCTCGCGCTTGCGGGCGCGCAGGTCGTTCTCGGTGAAGCGGCGGAACTCGGCCGCCGAGGCACGCAGTTCGTCGCTCTCGCCGCTGTCGTAGGCGTCCGGGAAGAGCCGGGCGAGCGCGGGGTCGGCGGGCGGCTCGCTGGGGCCCTCGGCGAAGAGCGCGGCCAGCGGGTCCTCGCCGTCCATCGGCTCGTCACCGGGGCCGATCAGCTCCAGGAGCTGTACGGACAGCGAGCGCAGGATGGCGATCTCGACCTCGTCGAGCGCGACGGCCGCGCCGCCGCCGGGCAGCGCCTCGAAGTAGCCGGCCATCAGCCGCGGTCCTGGGTGAGGGTGGCCCACAGCCCGTACCCGTGCATCGCCTGCACGTCGCGCTCCATCTCCTCGCGGCTGCCGCTGGAGACCACGGCCCGCCCCTTGTGGTGCACGTCGAGCATCAGCTTGCGGGCCTTGTCCTTGGGGTAGCCGAAGTAACTCTGGAAGACGTACTGGACGTAGCTCATCAGGTTGACGGGGTCGTTGTGGACGAGCGTCACCCACGGCACATCGGGTTCGGGGACGGCGAAGGTCTCTTCCGCCGACTCGGGCCGTTCGATCTCTACAGGAGCCACACTCACTTACCCCATGCTGCCACCCGGGGACCGCGGTCGCACAAACGGGCCCCTGAAATCGTCAGTCTGACGCAAAGTGGAGTAGCATCCCGCCCATGGCTGCCACTTCCCGGGGAATCCCCCCGGGCCCCCGGCCGACCCGGTCGACAGCCGGAACGGAAAGGCGAGGTAACCGGTTGTGAACGCTGCGGACCTTGGGCTGCCGGTGGACGTGCCGTCGACCGCGCTCTTCACCGACCAGTACGAGCTGACCATGCTCCAGGCGGCGCTGCGCGCCGGGACGGCCGACCGGCGGTCGGTCTTCGAGGTCTTCACCCGGCGGCTGCCGGACGGGCGCCGCTACGGCGTGGTGGGCGGGACCGGCCGGGTCCTGGACGCGGTGGAGAACTTCCGCTTCGACGCGGGCGTCCTCGGCTTCCTGCGCGAGCGGGCGATCGTCGACGAGCCGACCCTCCAATGGCTGGCCTCCTACCGCTTCTCGGGTGACATCTGGGGCTATCCGGAGGGCGAGGTCTACTTCCCGGGCTCCCCCATCCTGCGGGTGGAGGGCTCCTTCGCGGAGTGCGTGCTCCTGGAGACCGTGATCCTGTCGATCCTCAACCACGACTCGGCGATCGCCGCCGCGGCCTCCCGGATGTCCGCAGCCGCCGCCGGCCGCCCGCTGATCGAGATGGGCGCCCGGCGCACTCACGAGCTGGCCGCGGTCGCCTCGGCGCGGGCCGCGTACGTGGGCGGCTTCACCACCACCTCGGACCTGGCGGCCGGGTTCCGTTACGGCATCCCGACCGTCGGCACCAGTGCGCATGCCTTCACCCTGCTGCACGACAGCGAGCGGGACGCCTTCCGGGCCCAGGTGGACTCGCTGGGCCGGGGCACCACCCTGCTGGTGGACACCTACGACGTGGCCGAGGCGGTCCGTACCGCCGTGGAGATCGCCGGGCCCGAGCTGGGCGCGGTACGGATCGACTCCGGCGACCTGCTGCTCGTCGCCCACCGGGTGCGCCAGCAGCTCGACGAGCTGGGCGCCACCGGCACGAAGATCGTGGTCACCTCCGACCTGGACGAGTACGCCATCGCCTCGCTCGCGGCGGCGCCCGTGGACGCGTACGGCGTCGGCACCCAGCTCGTCACCGGCAGCGGGCATCCCACCTGCTCCATGGTCTACAAGCTGGTCGCCCGCGCGGACAGCGCGGACCCGAAGGCGCCGCTGGTGCCGGTGGCGAAGAAGTCGATGGGCGGCAAGTCCTCGATCGGCGGACGCAAGTGGGCGGCCCGGCGCACCGACGCGGAGGGGATCGCCGAGGCCGAGGTCGTGGGCACCGGACCGGTGCCGCCCGAGCTCGCGGGCCGGCAGCTCCTGGCCGAGCTGGTCAAGGGCGGCGCGGTGGTCGCCCGGGAGCCGCTGGACGCGGCCCGGGAGCGGCACATCGCGGCGCGCGGGACACTGCCGATGTCCGCGATGCAGCTTTCCCGGGGCGAGCCGGTGCTGCCCACGGAGTACGTGTGAACCGCACCTCGGGGCCTTTGCGCACCAATTGCCCCCTGCCGCGCCGGGGGCGGAGTCTCTACGCTCGTTGAACAGCTCCCTGACCGAAGGACAGCCGACATGCACCGCGCGTTGATCGTCGTGGACGTTCAGAACGACTTCTGCGAGGGCGGCAGCCTCGCGGTCACGGGCGGCTCCGACGTCGCCGCTGCCATCACCGATCTGATCGGGCAGGCCGCCGGGTCCGTCTACCGCCATGTGGTGGCCACCCGCGATCACCACATCGATCCGGGCCCCCACTTCTCGGCGCACCCCGACTACGAGCGCTCCTGGCCGGTGCACTGCGTGGCCGGGACGGAGGGCGTGGGCTTCCACCCGAACTTCGCCCCGGCGGTCGCCAGTGGCGCCATAGACGCCGTCTTCGACAAGGGCGCCCACGCCGCCGCGTACAGCGGCTTCGAGGGGCGCGACGAGAACGGCGTGGGGCTGGCGGACTGGCTGCGCGAGCGGGAGGTCACCGAGGTCGACGTGGTCGGCATCGCGACCGACCACTGTGTGCGGGCGACGGCGCTGGACGCGGTGCGGGCCGGGTTCGCCACGCATGTGCTGCTCGATCTGACCGCCGGTGTCTCCGCGGAGACCACCGCCCGGGCGATCGAGGAGCTGCGGTCCGCGGGCGCGGAGCTCTCGGGCAAGCCGGTGGGGTGAGCCCCGGGAGGGCCGCGTTGTGCGTCGGCTGCGGGGCGGTGGGGGGCCGGTCGCGCAGTTCCCCGCGCCCCTGAACGCGCCCCCAGAAGGCCGCTACGGCCGCAGCAGGGCCCTTATCGGGTGCCAGAGCTCCCTGAGCTCTTCCGGCGCCGTGCGCCACAGCAGGCCGTCCGGGTGGTGCAGGACCGCCGTGATCTCGTCCGGCGTCGGCGGCTCGGTGTTGCCGCGCAGATAGACCGCGCGCAGCCCCAGGTTCCGCAGCCGGGTCAGGGCGCGGGCCCGGTTGGCCGCATGGACCAGGACGCGCACCTTGCGGCCGTCCCCGGCGGGGGACGGCAGCGTGAGCGCGACGACGACGCTGCCGTTCGGCAGCTTGCTGAAACCTCCGCCAGGCATGGCGTACCGCTCCCCCGTGAGACGTCGTGTCAATAAGGACTCGTAGAACGCACCTAAACACGATCGGCCGCCGCCCGCTAGAGGGCGACGGCCGATCATGGTTTGACCTGCGGTTTTGAGAACTACTTGGTCGACGGACCAACCCTTACGGTGATCGACGAGCCGTCCTTGGGCTGCTGGACGATCGAGATCCGGGTGTTGGTGTCAGGAACCTTCACGCTTCCCGTGGGGTTCGCCTCGTACCAGTAGGTGCCCCGGTGGTCGTCGAACATCGGCACGCCCGGCTGCGAGCGGACCGTGGTCGCCACGTCGGCCTTGTGCAGCGTGATCGCGTTCGTCGGGTAGAAGCTGAACGCGGCGTCGAACGGGGTGATCTTGTTGCGCATCAGCGTGCCGTCGGCCCACTTCAGCGGCTTGGCGTGGGCGTCCACCGGAAGGATCTGGCCCTGGCCCGGGTGGACCGAGACGTTGTTGTCCTTCTGGGAGAGGTCCCACAGCCAGATCATCAGTCCGGGCTGGTACGCGTAGTGCTCCACCCACGACGGGCGGGACTTGGCGAAGCCGAAGTTGTACGGGCCGACCTTGAGGGTCTGGTCGTACGACACGTACTGGCGGTTCTCCGCGATGTAGTACTGCGGGTAGTCGTTGGTGAACGACTCACCGATGCGGGAGAAGTTCTTCGACGTCCAGCCGTTGTCGTCGCCCTCGGCACCGTCGGTGAAGAGCGCGGCGCCGTCGGCGTTCACGGTGATCGCGTCGGCGGTGAAGCCCTTGCCGCCCGCGCCGCCGTCCGTGGCGTAGCGGAAGCGGAGGTCGATCTTCTTGCCCGCGAAGGCGTCCAGGTTGTACGAGAGCTTCTTGTACGCGCCCGAGGCGTCGGTCAGGGCCGGCTTGTCGCTGGGGTCGCGGCTGATCGGCTTGCCGTCGGCGGTGCCGTCGAGCGCGGTCCAGGTGGCGCCGCCGTCCGTGGAGGCCTCGGCGTACAGGAAGTCGTAGTCCAGCTCGATGTCCCACCAGCCGGACAGGTCCAGGGAGGCCTTGGACTTGCCGGTCAGGTCCACCGGGCGGGTCAGGGTGTTGTTGAGGTTGTCACCCATCCCACTCCACCACTGCTTGGTGCCCTCGGCGGGCTTCACGACCGTGGTGGTGACGGGCTTCTTCGGCAGCTCGACGACGAGCGCCTGCTTGTCGCTGGTGTTGTACTCCGAGACACCCAGCTTGGTGGTCGACTGGGTCGCGGCCTTGGCCGTGCCGTAGTTGAGCCAGCCCAGCTGGAGCTTGTCCCAGGCGGTCATGTCGCCCGGCATGTCGCCGATCGAGTCCTTGCCGGTGCCCAGCCAGGAGCCGGCCGACATCAGGGACCAGAAGCCGACCGAGTTCTCGGCGGTGTTCGTGGTGTCGTAGAGGTCCGGCAGACCGAGGTCGTGGCCGTACTCGTGCGCGAAGACGCCGAGGCCGCCGTTCTCCGGCTGCATCGTGTAGTCGCCGACCCAGATGCCGGTGTCACCGATCTGCGTGCCGCCGGCCCGGTTGTTCGCGGGGCCGGTCTTGCCGGCGTCCGTGCCGTAGGCGTACGAGCGGTGGGCCCACAGGGCGTTGGTGCCCTGCGCGCCGCCGCCGGCCGACTCGTCCTCGCCCGCGTGGACGATCTGGAAGTGGTCGATGTAGCCGTCGGGCTCGTTGAAGTTGCCGTCGTTGTCGAAGTCGTTGCGGTCCCACTGGTCGTACTGCGCCAGGGTCGCCTTGATCTGCTCGGTGGTCTGGCCCTTGGCCTTCTGGTCCGCGGCCCAGGCGTTGACGCCGTCGCGGACCAGGTCCATCACGTTGGAGCAGTTGGTGGCGCCGCAGTAGTTCGAGCCGTAGCGGGCCTCGTTCGCGGGGACGCGCACCCAGTCGGTGACGGTGCCGTCGACCGAGTAGCGGCCCGAGGAGGTCTTCTCGTAGTACGTCTTCAGGGAGTGCTTCTCGGTACCGTCGGCGTTCTTGCCGGAACCGAAGTACAGGTCCTGGAAGTGCTGGCGGCTGTAGTCCGCCTGCCAGGCGGTGGAGTTGTCCTTGGTGCGGTCCGGCTGCTTGATCGTGTTGTGCGCCGGGCCGGGGGTGCCGCCGTACTTGACGACCGGGGGCTTGGGGCCGGTCGGGCCGTCCGGGTCGAACGTGGTGGTGTTGTCGACCTGGTCGCCGAAGTCCACCAGGATCGTGAAGATCTTGTCGGTCTTCTCCCGGGCGAGCTCGACGTACTTCTTGTCGTCCAGCTGGACGACCTTGGAGGCGCCGCGCTGCTGCACCTTCTTGTCGCCCGCGATGACCTTCTCCAGCGCCGCCTGGCGCTGCTGCTCACGCTGCTTGGTGAACGGGCCCGGGATGTTGTCGACGTGCTTGCCCGAGACGGTGCCCGGGTCGCGCCGCTCGACGGGGGCCGGGCTCTTGGAGTCGGCCTGGGCGGTGGCGAACGCGGAACCTATCGCGCCGGTCGTGGCAAGGGCCACGAGTATGGCGGCAGCTCTGACCGCTCGTCTGTTGCTGGTCACTTGATGATGTCCTCCCCCGCGGCCGGGCACGGACCGGGGGTGAGGGGTCTGGTCTCCGGTGCGCGGCGCGCGTCTCAAGTGACGACATTGGACCGGAGTTGCCAAGGAAAAGACAGATCTTGACTTGAGTCAGGCAATTACATTATGCAGAGCGGAAGTTCCGGTATCCGAACGGTTCCGATGTGCTACCCAACCGGGACATCAGGTGCGCCTGTCCCACCTGATGGAATACCGAATGACTCCGTGCGCCCCCTGTGCTCCGGCACCGTGGGTTAGGTCACGCTTACCATCGGTTCCGCAGGGGCAAGCACCGACGTAGAGTCGCTTGACAGTGCGATCCGGTTGCCCGGTCGAGAGACCCGCCCCCATCCGATGCCTGCCCCCGAGGACGGATACCGCCATGCCGCGTCCGACTGCAGCACAGCTCGCCTACGGTTCGGCCACCGTCGTCTTCTCGACCGTGGCCATGATTCTTCTCTCCCAGACCGACTCGGGTGTCGGTGTGGGCGTGATAGTGCTCGCCGCGCTTCTGCTGGGACTGCTGGTCGCCATGACGGTGCCCATGCCGAAGGCGGCGCGCACGGTCCGTACGAACCGTGCCGCCGCCGTCGGCGAGAGCGCCGAGCCCGGGGTGCGCGTCCCGGCCGACTCGGTGCGGAGCTGACGCACCCCGCAGCCGGCCCGCACGCGGTCAGTGGGCGGTGGACACCACCACCGTCTTGCCGGCCTTGTCGTGCAGGCCCTGCCGGTACGGCTTGTCCGTGAGGATGGTGATGATCAGGATGATCTGCCACAGACACGGACAGCACAGCAGGGCGGGCAGCCAGAGCACGGCCGTCCGGGCCAGCGCGGCGCTCGTGGTGGGCACACTGCCGTCGTTGAGCATCGCGACGCGCAGGTTCAGCAGCTTCTTGCCGACCGTCTGACCGTCACGCTTGAGCATGATGGTGTCGTAGGCGAGATACGCCACGATGCCGATGAGGTTCCAGGCGAGCCCGCTGCCGCTGTACGCACGGCCGATGACGTCGGAGGTGTCCTCGCCGGTCCTCGTCTCGTACACCCAGCGGTCCGAGGACGCCCACTCCAGCAGCGCGAGCGGGATCGCGATCAGCAGCGCGTCGATGATCCGGGCCAGCAGGCGCCGCCCGAAGTCGGCGAGCGGCGGCATCCCGCTGAGCGGGTCGGGGCCGCCGTACTGGCCCCCGCCGCCGTACGGGTCGCCGTACGGCGGGCCGCCGTAGGGCGACCCGGGGGGCGGCTGGCCGTAGGGGCTCCCGGGGGAAGGG
>NZ_JBJHPC010000214.1:0-11162 GCF_045257485.1 Streptomyces sp. YS-3
CCCCCACCCCCCACCGGTACTGCTGGAGCCGACCAACTGGTCGTATCTGGTCGTATCAGGAGGGGAACCCGTGACCCAGCCGTTCGTACTGCCGGACTTCTACATGCCGTATCCGGCCCGGCTCAACCCCCATCTGGAGGCCGCCCGGGTCCACTCCCGCGCGTGGGCCCGCGAGCGCGGCATGCTGGAGGGGTCCGGGGTCTGGGAGCAGAGCGATCTGGACGCCCATGACTACGCGCTGCTCTGCTCGTACACCCACCCCGACTGCGACGCCGACGTCCTCTCCCTCGTCACCGACTGGTACGTGTGGGTGTTCTTCTTCGACGACCACTTCCTGGAGGAGTTCAAACGGACCCAGGACCTCGACGGGGCGCGGGCGTATCTGGACCGGCTGCCGGCGTTCATGCCGATGGATCTCGCGGACGGCTTCCCCGAGCCCGTCAACCCGGTGGAGGCGGGCCTCGCCGACCTGTGGGCGCGGACCGTGCCGAGCATGTCGCACGGCTGGCGGGAGCGGTTCGCCGAGTCCACCCGCAACCTCCTGGACGAGTCGATGTGGGAGCTCGTCAACATCGGCGAGGGCCGGATCGCCAACCCCGTCGAGTACATCGAGATGCGCCGCAAGGTCGGCGGCGCCCCCTGGTCGGCGGGGATCGTCGAGTACGCGGCCAACGCCGAACTCCCGTACGCCGTCGCCGGCTCCCGCCCCCTGCGGGTGCTCACCGACGCCTTCTCCGACGGCGTCCATCTGCGCAACGACCTCTTCTCCTACCAGCGGGAGGTGGAGGAGGAGGGGGAGCTGAGCAACGGCGTCCTCGTCCTGGAGACGTTCCTCGGATGCTCCACCCAGGAGGCCGCCGAGACCGTCAACGACCTGCTCACCTCCCGGCTCCAGCAATTCGAGAACACCGCGCTCACCGAGGTCCCGGCGCTCTGCCTGGACCAGGGGCTCGCCCCCGAGGAGTGCGCGCGGATCGGGGCGTACGTGAAGGGCCTCCAGGACTGGCAGTCCGGCGGCCACGAGTGGCACATGCGCTCCAGCCGGTACATGAACGAGGAGACGCGCGGGCGCGGCCCGGCGGTCGCCGGGGTCCTCGGCACCTCCGCGCTGGACGTGCGGAACCTCTTCGGGCGCCCCGCGGCGGCCCGGCTGCGCAGCCACACGCATGTGCCGTTCCAGCGCGTCGGCCCGTCCGTGCTCCCCGACTTCGACATCCCCTTCCCCCTGACCCTCAGCCCGCACTGGAAGGACGCGCGAGAACGATCCGTCGCCTGGGCGGGGCGGCACGGACTGCTCGACGACATCTGGGACGAGCAGAAGCTCCTCGGCTACGACTTCGCGCTCTGCTCGGCCGGCCTCGACCCCGACGCCACCCCCGAGGAGCTGGAACTGCACGCCGAGTGGCTGACCTGGGGGACGTACGGGGACGACTACTACCCCCTGCGGTACGGGCGTTCGGGCGACCTCGCCGGAGCGCGCCTGGCGCATGAGCGCCTGCTGCGGGTGATGGACCCCGCGGACCCGGCGGCCGGGGCGGCGCTCGCGGTGACGCCGATGGAACGGTCGCTCGCCGATCTGTGGCGGCGCACGGCGTGCCCGATGTCACCGCGGGGACGGCAGGAGTTCCGCGACGCGGTGGAGGCGATGCTGGAGAGCTGGCTGTGGGAGCTGCTGAACCAGCACCAGCACCGGATCCCCGACCCGGTCGACTATCTGGAGATGCGCCGGTTCACCTTCGGCTCCCACCTCACCGCCGCCCTGGGCAGGATGCGGCACGCCGACGCGCTGCCCGAGGCGCTGTTCCGGTCGAGCACGATGACGGCCCTGGAGAACGCCGTCATGGACTACGGGATGCTGATCAACGATTTCTTCTCGTACCAGAAGGAGATCGAGTTCGAGGGGGAGCTGCACAACCTGCTCCTGGTCGTGCAGCGCTTCTTCGCCTGCGACTACCCGGCGGCCGTACGCGTCGTCGACGACCTCGTGCGCTCCCGGCTGCGCCAGTTCCAGCACCTCAAGGAGCACGCGGTCCCGCTGCTGTACGAGGAGTTCGCGCTCGACGCGGACGGGCGGGCGGCGCTGGACGCCTATGTCCGGGAGTGGGAGGACTGGATCGCGGGGATCCTCCACTGGCACCGGGGCGCGCGCCGCTACGGCGAGGAGGCGCTGCGGGGCGGGTCGCTGCCGAACGTGGTCCCCTCGGTGCTCGCCCCCAGCGGGCCCGGCACGGCCGCGCTGCGGTTCGCCCAGCTCGTGGCGGGGCACCCGGCGGCTCCGGTGGCGGGGCCGTCAGGGGCATGATCGACTCTGCCGTATGGGCCAGGACCACGGACCGGTGCCCTCGGCCGCGGGCACCCTGAGCGGCACCTTCCGCGGCCGGCTGCTGTGGACCATCGGCATCAGCGCGTCGATCACCCTCATCCAGGTGGCCGGCGCGCTGCTCTCCGGCTCGCTCGCCCTGCTCGCGGACGCCGCGCACAGCCTCACGGACGCGGTCGGGGTCGCGCTGGCGCTCGGCGCGGTCACCCTGGCCCAGCGGGCTCCCACACCCCGGCGCACCTTCGGCTTCGTCCGGGTCGAGATCTTCTCGGCCGTCGTCAACGCGCTGCTGCTCGCGGCGGTCTTCGGCTGGGTGGTGTGGTCGGCGGCCGGGCGGTTCAGCGAGCCCGTCGAGGTCGAGGGCGGGCTGATGTTCGCGGTCGCGGTGGCCGGGCTCGCGGCGAACCTGGTGGGGCTGTGGCTGCTGCGGGACGCCAAGGACCGGAGCCTGAACCTGCGCGGCGCCTATCTGGAGGTCCTCGGCGACGCGCTGGGTTCGGTCGCGGTGATCATCGGCGGTCTGGTCATCCTGCTGACGGGCTGGCAGGCCGCCGACCCGGTCGCCTCGCTGGTGATCGGCGTACTGATCGTGCCGAGGGCGTACGGACTGCTCCGCGACGCGCTGCACATCCTGATGGAGGCGGCCCCGCGGGACGTGGACCTGGCCGAGGTGCGCCGGCATCTGCTGGAGGAGCCCGGGGTGCTGGCGGTCCACGATCTGCACGGCTGGACCGTCACCTCCGGGATGCCGGTGCTCACCGCCCATGTGGTGGTGACGGCGGAGGCGCTGGCGAACGGGTACGGCGACCTCCTCGGCCGCCTCCAGGCCTGCGTCGGCGAGCACTTCGACGTGGCCCACTCCACCATCCAGCTGGAGCCCGAGGGGCACTCCGAGACGCCCGGCGCACTGCACGGCTAGCCGGCCGCCCGCCTCCGGACCGGGGGAGCGGTGCGGCCCTTGTCACATCCGGGCCCGGCGCGTCGTCCTAGGGACATGGACATCGCCATTGCGGGAGGGACGGGGACGCTGGGAAGCCGCGTCGCCGAGGAGCTGCGTACGCGGGGGCATCGCGTACGGGTGCTGAGCCGCAGGTCCCGGGAGTACCCGGTCGACCTGACCACGGGGGAGGGCCTGATCGACGCCCTTGCGGGGTGCGACGTCGTGGTGGACGCCTCCAACGCCCACGGGTCGTCCAAGGGGGCGTCCCGCACGCTCGTGGACGGGACGCGCCGGCTGCTCGCCGCCGCGCGCGCCGTGGGCGTACAGCACCACGTATGCGTCTCGATCGTGGGCTGCGACATGGTGCCGATGGGATATTTGCAGGTCAAGGCCGAGCAGGAGTGGGTCGTACGGGAGGGCAGGGTGCCCTGGACGATCGTGCGGGCCACCCAGTTCCACGAACTGCTCGCCTCGGCGCTGGCGTCGGCCGCCAAGTGGGGGGTGGTGCCGGTGCCCCGGGCGCGGCTGCGCACCGTCGCCTGTATGGAGGCCGCGTGGGTGGTCGCGGACGTGGCGGAGGGGGTGCCGCACCGGGGGCGGATCCAGATCTGCGGGCCGGAGGACACCGATGTGCGCGAGATGGCCCGGGTGTGGCGGGCGGTCACCGGCCGCAAGGCCGTCCTGATGCCGGTGCCGCTGCCCGGCCGGGCGGGCCAGGCGCTGCGGGCGGGCGCACTCACCATCGAGCGTCCGGACGTGCGCGGCACCATGTCCTTCGGGGAGTGGCTGCGGACCGAACAGGTCTGGGCGAGCGTCGCGGGGTCGCGGTGAGCGCGGGCGCCGGGCGCGGGCCGCTGTCCGGCGAGGACGGACTGGCCCGGGCCTTCGAGCGGGAGCGGCCCCGGCTGCTGCGGGTCGCCTATACGACGACGGGGTGCCTGGCGGAGGCGGAGGACTGCGTCCAGGAGGCGTGGCTGCGGCTGCGGGGCCTTGAGGACCCGGGCGCGGTCCGCGATCTGCGCGCCTGGCTGACCACGACCGTGGGCCGGCTCGCCCTGGACGCGCTGGGCAGCGCGCGCGTACGGCGTGAGCGGTACGTCGGCACCTGGCTGCCCGAGCCGCTGGTGGAGCAGGCCCCGGACGAGCAGGACCCGGCCGACCGGGTGACGCTCGACGAGTCGGTGTCGATGGCCCTGATGATCGTCCTGGACGAGCTGTCCCCGGCCCAGCGCACCGCGTTCCTGCTGCACGACGTATTCGGGCTGCCGTTCGAGGAGGTCGCGGGTGTGGTGGGCCGCACCCCGGCGGCGGTACGCCAGTTGGCGTCCCGGGCCCGCCGCCACGTCGACGCCAGCCGCCCGCACCACCCCGCCGGCTACGCCCGCCAGCGCGAGCTGGTCAGCGCCTTCGGCAAGGCCTGCCAGGAAGGGGATCTGGAGCGGCTGGTCTCGCTGCTCGACCCCGAGGTGGTCTGGCGCGGCGACGGCGGCGGCAAGGTGACGGCCCTGCGCGGGATCGTGCGCGGCGCGGAGAGCGTGGCACGCGGCATCGTCGCCCTCACCCGGGCACACGTACCCCCGGACGGCCTGCGACCGGCCCACGTCAACGGAGCACCCGGCCTCGCCCTCCACCACTGGGACGGCGCCCGCACGATCGTGGCGATCACGGTGGACGGCGGCCGGATCACCTCGGTGGACGCGATCCGCAACCCGGACAAACTCTTGCATGTGCCTCGGGGTTAGGGCTCATGGGCCGGGGTCTTCGTACTGTTTCGCGCTCCGGCGCGTGATCCGCGCCTGAGCACCGGGGGAGGACGGGCTCGCCCCTCAGGAGCCGCCCTCCCCCAGCAGTCCCCGGGCGCGCGCGAGGCCGTACGCGGCCAGGGTGTAGGCGTCGGAGATCCGGCCGGTGACGAGCATGTCCTCGAACTCGCCCAGGGTCAGGGCCCGGCATTCCCCGATGCCCTCCTCCCGCGCTTCCGGGCCGGCGTGCGCACGGAAGCCGGCCGTGTCGACCCGCGCGAGGTACAGGTGGTCGCGGCCGGCCCGGAGGCCGGTGTCGGGTGACATGGTCCCCAGATGCGTGAGATCACTCGCCTCGCACCCCGCCTCTTCCCGCAGCTCCCGGCGGGCGGTCGCCGCACCGTCCTCCCCGGGGGAGCCGAAGCCGCGCGGAATCTCCCAATGCCATCCGCGCTCCGCGTGGCGGAAGTGACGCAGCAGGACGAGCCGTCCGTCGCTGAGCACGGGCAGCACCGCGGCGCCCGGCACGTCGGCCGCGGAGACCATGCGGATATACGTTCCGGTGCGGCCGGAGGGAAACCGTACGGCGTCACGCACCACGCTGACGTAGGGATCGCGGTAGACGACGCCGATGTCCCCCCACTCCTCCGGGAGTCCGGAAGCGACGGCGAGCTCCGTGACCTCCCGCGCCACCCTCTCCTGGTCCGCCCGGTCGAGGAGGATCTCGATGGCACCTCCCGGCGGGTTCACGAACAGGGCGGGGTGCAGCTCGCGCAGCGCGTCGTACGCGGCGAGCCGGGCCCTCCTGCGCTGCCGGTCCGCGGCCTCGTCACCGCTGTCGCCCGTGGTCGTGTCAGGGCCGTGACTTCGGTCCATGTCTGCCCCCGTGCGCGCGACGACTGCGGGCCTCGATCATAGGTACAACGCGAGAGGCAGCCGTTTGATGCGCGCCCCCACGTCCTGGTAGTCGTGGACGACCTCGCGGTAGTGCCGGTGCAGAGCCTCCACCACGTCGAAGACCCCGGTCCCCGAGGGCCCGAGCGCCTCCCGGCTCCGCCGCAGCAGGGCGCGCACGGTGGCCACCATGGCCGTGTCCAGCACGATCCACAGCGGAACGCCGATGGCGCCCGCCCCGCTGATGATCAGTGACCGCATGAAACCGAGCACGTCCCCTCCCTCGGAGCGCATGCCCTGGCCGGCCAGGCAGGCCCCCAGGATGGCGAGCTTGTTGCGCGGGAGGTCGAGATGGAGCGCGAGGTCGAACTGGGTGAGGACGTCCTCCGTACCGAGGTTCAGCAGCGGACCGTACCCCTCGGGTGTGTCCACATAGGTGCCGTGGCCCGCGTACACGAAGAACTCCGGTCTGCGGGCGGTCAGCGCCGCTATCCCGTCCCAGTCGGCGGGCAGCCTCTCGATGGGGCCGTCCAGCCCCTGCGGCACGCTCCCGGCCACCGCGATGTGCTCGGGCGGCCACCCCGTCCGGACGATCTCACCACCCGTGGCGTCGGTGTCGGTGACCAGCAGCGCGGCCAGATCGTCATCCCCTTCCACCAGTTGCCGTTTGAGCAGGTGCCGTCCCTGGGCGACGAAGGCGGCCACGCTCACCGACTGTGACAGCGGGACCCGCGCGGCCAGGGGACAGGTGTCACCCGGCTCCAGGGCCACGTGCAGGGGGATGGCGAAGACATCGTCCGTCGGGATCAGCGTGAGGTGGGACGGGACGCCGCCGTGGCAGGCCGGCTCCCACACCGGCGCGATCAGGAGTTCCCAGACGCGTCGGCAGGTCTGCTCACTCGGTGCCCGCTCTCCGGGATCCGCCAGGTCCGCCGACACCTGGCGGGCCAGCTCGGACACCTGCTCGTACGGCACCGGCGGGACCAGTGTCATGAGCCCCTCCCGGCAGACCACCATGCCCAGGGAGTCGGGAACGGCCCCGTCCCTCGTGCCGGGGACCCCGTCCGGGGCAACGAAACGGAAATACCGGACCACGCAGGAGCCCGGGTGGTTCAGCGTGTACTGGGCCAGGCGGTGGGCGATGTCCTCGTCATGGGCCGCCGAGGTGAGGGGATGGTGCACGAACCGGTCCTCGTACTCCCGTTCACGTTCGGCGAGCAGCTCCCGCAGGGCCGTCCGGTGCTCGTCGGCCACCGGCTGGGGCGCCGCCCTGTACTTCTCTCCCGTGCCCGGGGAAGGCGGCGCCCCGGCGCCGGCCAGGCGGCGGGAGGGGGGAGCGAGGACCGGGGGACGCGAGGAGGCGAGCAGGTCCAGCAGCTCACGGCCGGAGGACTCCTCCACCAGGGACAGGACCCTCTCCAGGTTCTCCCGGGAGTTGTCCCCGGAGAGGACGTGGGCCGCGATCGCCTGGAGATAGGCCGGCCTGACATGGCGGGCGTAGGCCCGTTTGTAGGCCGGCAGGGCAATGGCCGCCCGTACGGACTTCGCCATGTCGAGCTGGCGGGAGAGCAGGTCGTCCGGCCGGCTCTCCCTGGGGAGACTGCCGGCCACCCGCCGGTACCCCTGCACGGTGAACGCGTGGAAGTCGACGTCCATGCCGTTCCGACGGCCCGCCCCGGGCGCGTCACCGTCCAGCTCGTCCAGGAGGCGGCCCAGTTCCTTCAACCCCTCGGGGCCACCGCGGTCGATCGCGAGGTTCTGGCGCGCGATGCGTCTGCCTCTCTCCCATCGCAGCCCCAGCAGCCTCTCGAAGTGCTCGGCACGGTGTTCCCTGTCGCGGAATCCCTGGTTGGTGACCGACTGCGCGATCCGGTATTCGTCCCCCAACTCCTCCGATACGGCCAGGGCACGCGCGGTGACCTCCAGCGATCGTCGACTGTCACCGGTCTGCCCGATCGCGGTGGCGAGGTTGTGGAGAGCGTTGGAATAGCCCCGCAGGAACTCCCGGTGCCTGACCGGAGCGCTGCGGGAAGGAAGAACGCCGGTGTGCACGCCGTGCCTTCGGCCCAAGGCGGTGATCTCGTCGCACAGCGCCTCCAACTGCGCGATGAAGGATCCGGCGCCCATGTCACCGTCCGTGGCCCGCGCCGTCTGGCACCACTCTTCGTACCGGGCCCGTGCGTGGTTGCTGCGCAGGTCGGGAAGGACCCACCACAGGCCCGACTCCTCCGCCACGGTGACGGCGGTCTCGAAGGACAGCCGAGCGGTCGTATAGCTGCCCAGCCGGTACTGGATCCTGCCCGACCCGTCGAACCACCTGGCGATCACATAGCGCGTGAAGGTGTCCGCCGGGTCCAGTCCGCCCCGCGACCACGACGCGCGCAGTCGCTCGGCGTCGCCCCGGGAGGCCTCGATCAGCTCCAGGCCCGTGAGCAGTTCGTAGGCGACGTCGGCCTGGACGATCTCGCACCAGTAGGCGCCCACCCGGCGTGCGGTCTCCCTGGTGCCGCGCCGCGCTCCCGGCCCGTACGCCTCGGCCAGGCGCAGCATGCCGATCGCACGGGACTGATGCATCGGTACGTCGAAGTCGGCGTCGAACCGGGTGATGAGCTCCTCGACGTCCAGCGCTTCGATGAAGGCGGTGATGGAGGCGTCGGAGTCCGGCGGCCGAGGTGCCCCGGCGTCGTTCTGGCCCATACGAAACCCTCGCTCTCGAATCGCGTGCGGACGGTACGGCCGGAAACCTGGGAGGCCCGAAAGGAGTCGCCCGGCGGGCCCGAGGAGCCGTTGCGGGGAGGTCACCGGGGCCGGGAGCGCCGTCCGGCCAGCCAGTAGTACGCGCCGCACGCGAGCAGACCGGCCGCCCCCGCGCACGGCAGCGTCACCACCAGGGGAACCGCGCCGTGACCGCCGCGCACCCCCCAGGCCTCGACCGCCGTCCAGCCCACGGCGGTGCCGAGCAGACCGCCCGCGCAGAAGTCCAGCCACCGGTACGCGGTGGGCACCGCCGCCCCTCCGACGGAGCGCAGCATCGTCAGGGGCAGCGCGAGAGCGAGCGCCGCGAGCAGCAGGATCAGGGGTGACTGGAGCGTCCGGGAGAGCGGGAGCCTGTAGTCGAAGGCCTGGACCACGGTGAGTGCGGTGATCACCGCCCCCAGGAGGGACGTCTGAACGAGCGTCAGCCGGTTCCGCTGCTCGTTGAGTGCCCGCTCGGTGAGGGCCGAGGCCACGGAGCGCGCGGCGTCCGCGCGTTCGCGGGTCGCCTCCAGATAGACCTGGTCGCTCTGCACCTGCCTGATCAGTGCTTCTGCCGCCGCCATTTCGGAGTCCGGCCAGGTGTAGCCGGTGCCGCGGCGTCGGACGGCCGGGGTGTTCAGGCGCATGTTGTCGATGGCGATCGAGACGGTACGGGTGAGCTGCCGCAGGTGCGTGATCGTCCAAAGGAGGCCGTGGGGGCCGAACTGGGTGCGGTCGAGCAGGTCCGCCGCCGCGTGGACCCGTTCCAGGGGGACCGGCTCCCCCAAGGCCGCTGGTTCGAGCGTCCGCAGCAGCGCCTCGGCCTCCCGGTCGCTCTGGTCGATCCGGGGCTGCAGCGGTTCGGAGGAGGCGTACAGCCGTCTCTCGTAGCTGACCTTGGCCACGTTCATGAGGTAACGCGTCAGCGGTCTGAGGCCGTATTGGGCGGGTAACGTCCACGCCCAGGCGTCCAGAGCGTCTTCGAGCCGGGCCGGAGCCAGAACGTACAGGTCGGAAACCGTCTGCGGAGAGTCGTAGTCTCCGGCCCGCCACACCTGGAAGCCTTCGTCCGTCTCGTCGAAACCCTGCCACCACGAGCCGCCTCCGTCCGAGGGCGCGTATCTGCGGATGTGGTCGCACAGTGCGCGGCTGCCTCCCCCGGTGCCGGTCCGGCGCAGCGCTTCGAATACCCGGAACTCGTGCAGGATCCCCTCGGAGGAGGGGACCGGCCCGGCCGCCGCGAGAGCCGTTGTCCATTGGCCCAGAAGATCGCTCCATTGCCGCAGATCTGCCCGCCTGTCATTGGGGGCCAGCAACGCGACCAGGCCGGTCACATCGTGTTCCGTGAACGCGAAGGCGGAATGGATCCCGTCCTCGCTGTCCCGCCGGGCGGCGGCCAGCATGGTGAAGTGCTGTACGTGGTCCGGCAGTTGCGGCAGCACGGGCTCCGGTTCCGGGAGCCCCCTGACCGGTGACGTCATCCCGAGCGCCCGGCACGCCGTCCACAGCGCGCCGAGGTAGGGGTGGGGCGAGTCGGAGTTCTCCGCGGTACGCGGCGCGAAGCACGTGATGACGAGGGCCGGCTTGATGAAGGTGCGCACTGCGGATGACCTGCTTCCCGACACATGACTGGACCCGACGTGCCCCTCAGCCGACCGGCCGCGTGCCCTCGGCGGAGTCGGAGGGCGGCGGCTGCCTCAGTTCGAGCTTGAGCCGGCGGACCAGATAGTTGAGCTGCTCGCGCTGCTGCGGAGGGATGGGGGTTTTCTCCTGGCCGAGCTGGGCCTTGGCCCGCCATGAGCGCTCCTCCAGCGACTGCAGCCGGTCGAGAGCGATCTGCACCGCATCCTCGTCGCGACGGCTGAGCGCGGCTGCCAGGGCCTCGACCGCCGCCCCCGCGGTCAGCCAGTCCTCGCCGGTCAGGACCCATCCGTCGATGGGTTCCACGCGACGGTGTACTCGCTCGATGTCGATGGCGCTCACCCCCTGCCCCTCTTCGGGACGCCCGGCGAGGAAGCCCGCTCTCCTGTCGGGCGGACATCAGTACGGACTGAGGGCGTTGGCCCCCGGTTGCTCGCAGTGTAGAGCTCCGCTGTCTCTGCGTGACGCGAACGCGGACATCGGCACGCGCCTGGGCCCGGGCCCGGCGGGCGGGGGTCTCGTCCGGGAGGGCTTTACGGAGTCGCGTCGAGAGGGTGGAGGAGAGGACAACGAAGAAGGGCCCCACCGCAAGCGGTGGGGCCCTTCGACATCGTGCCCGGTGAGGCACTGGCGGAGGATACGAGATTCGAACTCGTGAGGGGTTGCCCCCAACACGCTTTCCAAGCGTGCGCCCTAGGCCACTAGGCGAATCCTCCGCCGCAAACAATACAAGACGCTGAGGGGTGCTCGCGAACTCGTCCCCCGGTCAGGGATCGGGTACCCTGTGCGGAGCCCCTCACGTGGCGCTATCTGACTGAACTCCCCCAGGGCCGGAAGGCAGCAAGGGTAGGTCGGCTCTGGCGGGTGCGTGGGGGGCGCTTGCGTGTAC
>NZ_JBJHPC010000215.1:0-11153 GCF_045257485.1 Streptomyces sp. YS-3
TCCCCGCCGTCTCCACCGTCGGAGCCCCAGCCGTCCGAGCCGCCCGCCTCGTTGTCCTCACCGCCGCTGCCCAGGTTGCTGAACCAGGGGCGGCCCCAGGAGTCGTCGGTGGCGACCGGCTCGCTTGCGCTGGTGTGCGAGCGCTGGAGCCGGAAGCGGGCCGTGCCCGTGGTGTCGCCCAGGCCGAAGGTGACGGCGAAGGCCTGCGCCATGACGGCGTCCAGCGGGTTGGGGCTCTCGTAGTGCACGGGCGCCAGGGGCAGCAGTACCGTGCCGGGGTCGAGGTCGGGGCGGCGCGGCGGTCGCTCCAACAGGGCTACGCGCTGCCCGTCGCGCAGCAACCAGGAGCTCATGGGGCTGGCCCGGCGCAGCTCCCAGGTGCCCTGGGGCAGCCGCGCCTGTGCGTAGCTCTTGGACTTGCGCAGCTTCCTTTTCAGGACGAGGACGGCCGGTACGTCCCCGACGGTCATCCGGAGCCCCTGCGCCTGGTCGGTGTTGCTGCTCAGGAAGCCGCGTGGCGCCCGTATGCGTACGGTCGGAGCGCCCGGCCCCCACACGTCCACGCGGACCAGCCGCCGGTCCACCGCCACCCCCACCTGGCCGGCGGGTCCGGGGGCGTACCGGCGGGCCATCCACAGCGGCACGCCCTCCACCCGCGCCTGCTCGGCCAGGGCGGTCAGCTGCGCGGGGCCGCCACAGTGCCGTACCGCCAACTCACCGAGCTGCTGGGCGAATTCGGCTGTCTGTCGGACTTTGACGAGCGTGGTGGTGCCGGTGACGCGGGTGACCGGGAGGATGCCACTGCCTGCGGGCAACTGGTCCAGCGGACGTTCCGTGCCGCCGCCGCCGAGCCACTGCCCCCGCTGGAACGCCTCGGCCATGGCCGCCAGGTTCAGCTCGCCCAGCGACGTGACGTGGCCGCCGCGCCGCAGGTCCTCCTCCGTCAGCTCAACGGTCCGTGCCAGCGGATTCCATGACCGTTCCGTATAGAGCGCCTGGCTCATGCCATCTCCCGTTTCCGTGCAGTGCAGCCACCGAGCCTATCGAGCCTCAGGACGCGTTCGAACGGCGTGCGGTTTCGCTGGGGGCCGCTGACTCGGGCGACGGCTGACCTGGGCAGACTGGCGACGCGTGGTTGTCGTGGTGGGTTTCATGGTTGCCGGCAGGGGTGTCAGGGGTGTGAGCGATGCTCGGTTGCTCGACTCGGCGTGGGTCAAGGGACGGTACGGGCATTCGTCAAGGTCCCCTTCACTCATAGGGGTTGTCGCGGTACGAGGGTGCCCCATGCCCCCTCGCGCGTGCCGTACGGTTTCCTGACTGCGCCTGCCCAGGGGAGCCCGGCGGGCCGGACCGGGGAGAGGACTGCATCGGGGTGGTTGGGGACGATCAGGAGACCTGGGCTGCGCGAGCAACCTGCCGTACCGCGGAACCGGACGAACTGTTCGTCGAGGGCGCGGCACAGAACAGGGCCAAGGCCGTCTGCACGGGCTGCCCCGTGCGCACCGAGTGCCTTGCCCACGCCCTGGACGAGCGCATCGAGCACGGAATCTGGGGTGGCATGACCGAGCGGGAACGGCGGGCCCTCCTGCGGCGGCGCCCCCTGGTCACGTCCTGGCGCCGCCTGCTCGAAGCCGCCCGATCGGAACACGAGCGGAACACGGCTGCTGACGATGGAGGGGCGCCTTGGGAGGCCACCGGATGACAGGACGTCGAAGGGTGGGGCGTCCGTACGAAGCCTGCGCGCTGAGGCCGTAAGCTTGCTCTGACCTGGTCTTGAGCGCGCGGTGGGCGGATGCGGGCCGTAGTGGGCCGAGTGTCTATGCTGCTCTGATGGCTGTAGTGGACATGAAGAAATCGCAGGGCTCGACCGTGGACCGGGGATCGTATTTCCTGTTCACCCTCGTCGTGATGGGGCTCGGTTGGGTCATCGCCGCGGCCAATACGGGGATCTCGTATCTCGCGTTGGGCATGGACGTGATCCCGATCATCACCGGCTTCATCGGGTGCTTGGTCTTCGTGATGGCCCTGCGCTTCCTGCATTGCGCGTGGTGGCTCGCCTTCCTCTCCTTTGCGCCGGCCGTGTTCGTGCTCGTGGGCTCGGTCCAGTACGCCCCGGAAGCGGCGCTCGACAACCGAGGGGTGCGCCAGACCGTCCGTATCGCCGCCGACAGCGCCGCCGACGGTGACTCGAACCACCGCTTCACCCTCATCGGCCCGTCGGGTCAGCTCAAGTCGACCCTGGACTACGACGGGGACCACCCGAAGTGGAAGGTGGGCGACCGCGTCGAGGTCGTCAGCGACCCGAAGAACGTCGTCCCGATGGAGGCGGCCTCCGACGTCGACCCTGGCAGCCAACTCGCCACTCTCCTGATGGGCGTCGCCGGATGGACCGGCATTACCCTGCTGGCCGGGCAGCGCGGTTTCGTACGACGTCGCGCCGGTCGGCGTCCCGTATTCGAGGACATCGACTGACACGGACTGACTGGGGCTGACACGGACTGACACCGACTGGCATCGAACGAGCCGCGCCGGTCGGTGGCCCTCATCGCCGCTGTCTCGCCACATAGTCGTCCAGCGTCTCCAGCGCACCCCAAGCGCGGTCGAACATGGACGCGAAGTGGGCCAGGAATACCGGCCCTTCGACGCTGAACCCGGTGAGCTGCTGGCGGCCGGCGCCGGAGAAGGAGAGGAAGGTGACGGAGTCGTCCAGCAGGCCCGTGTTGTACCAGGCGCAGGAGCTGTTCCAGGACATCACCCGGGCCTCATAGGCGTACACGTCCCTGATCTCCGCCTGGTGTTTCTGCAGCCAGGCCAGATACGTCGGCGGGGGTACGCCGTCGCGCTCCGGAACGCCGATGATGCGTCGCACGCTCGTCGACTCGCCGGCGTGTTCCCTGGCCCACTGCAACACCGCCTCGTAGTAGGTGGCCACCTCCGAGGAGACCCAGTGGTCGGGAGGGTGCAGCCGTACGTACGTGAGGCGGATCTCGCGGCGGGCGGCGCGAAGGCGGTCGGTGGCGGCCCGGTAGAAGGCCGGGGCGTCCGCGTAACAGATCATCTGGGCTTCGTGTGTGCGCGGCGGAGGGTCCCCTGAAGGGTGTTTCAAGTCATCCTGTTCGGTTCGGACCGTGCGCCAGAACTCCTTCCACCACTCCCAGTCCCCGCCCAGGGCGGTGACCAGCCGACGGGTGAGCATCTCACTGGGCAGTCGGTGGCCGTTGAGCGCTTCCGAGACCGTTGCCTGACTGCACTGGGCTCGGGCGGCGATCGTCCTGAGCTGAGGATCGCCCGCGCCGATGCGCAATCGTCGCAGCTCGGCGGCGAACCGCTGCACGGGTGACAGTGACCCGCGTGAGTAGTCCTCCACGCCCCCTCCAGTGCCTGACAAGAACCGGATGGCCGAGATACTCGCACTTCGCGCACCGGGGGCGTGGAACTTCACTGAATTCAGCTGAAGAAGACCGAACTTCTGGTCCCTTTCCCGGTCCCTCGAAGCTCGTGGGATTCCGTGGACGGCGGGCACGGCGGCCGGTCGAATAGGGGATGACTCGGTTCAAGAGCCCCAGGAAGGTGAGATGCACATGTCCATGGACATCGCGGGGTCACTCCGCCGCCACTATTCGACCTTTTTAGCCGTTCTGGTGACGGGTGTCATCCTGATCACGCTGGGCGGGGGGACCTCGCCGTACACGACGATCTGGCTGAACTGCGTGCTCGGCGTCGCCAGTCTGGTCAGCGCCTACGCCCTGGCGCCAGCGCCACCGTCGACCGGCAAGCTCTGACGGGCGGCCTATGCGGGGGTGGACGGGGGCGTCGGACAAGGGATGACCCCCGTCATGGGTGCGCTGGTGCCGTGCAGGTGCTACCCATAGCGGCGTTCGAGATTTCGGTTCACTTTCGGTCCAGTTTCGGAAAGCTGAGTCTCTTTCAGCGGTGCTGGAGAGCGGCCGGTCAGCCGTCTCGGCGCGTCTGATCGGCAAGGATCAGGCCCCGTGCGGTCGACCGTCCTACCCGTCGGCTTCTCGAAATATTTCGGAGCTATAACCGAATCATGCGAGAGATATTGACGGGAGCTGTCGGCCTCGTATGATCCCTGGTGATCGATGAGTCGACTGGTGTTCGCAATACCGAACGTCGCGGGATCAATCCACTGACCCAGGCGCGCCGCGCCCTCGCAGGGGGATCGACACATGGATATGTCATGCTCTGATCAAATACCGGGTCGGCGCCGGGTCCTGGCCGTCGCCACCGGTCTGGCCGCCGGCGCCCTGCTTCCCCACACCCCGGCCCACGCGGCTGCCGCGACGTTCACGAATCCGGTGATCTGGCAGGACTTCGCGGACATCGACGTCATCCGTGTCGGCACCATCTACTACGCCTCGGCGTCCACGATGCACTACTCGCCGGGCGCACCCGTCCTGCGCTCGTACGACCTGGTGAACTGGGAGATCGCCGGCCACGCGGTGCCCCGCCTGGACTTCGGCGCCAAGTACGACCTGAACGGCGCCCGGGGCTACGTCCGGGGCGTCTGGGCATCGTCACTGGCCTACCGGCCGGGCAACCGGACCTTCTACTGGCTCGGTCAGATCGACTTCGCCAGGACGTACGTCTACACCGCCACCGCGGTCGAGGGGCCGTGGAGCCGTCTCACAGCCATCAGCACGCCGTACTACGACGCGGGGCTGCTGGTCGACACCGACGACACCCTGTACGTGGCGTACGGGAACACCACGATCAGCGTGGCCCAGCTCTCGCCCGACGGCCGCAACCAGGTCCGCAGCCAGCCGGTGTTCACCGCGCCGTCCAGTGTCGGAACCCTTGAGGGCTCCCGCTTCTACAAGATCAACGGTCAGTACTACATCTTCCTGACCCGTCCCGCGAACGGACAGTACATTCTCAAGTCGTCGAGCGGTCCCTTCGGCCCATACACGCTGCGGCAGGTCCTCCTCGACCTGCGCGGGCCGATAACCGGTGGCGGTGTCCCGCACCAGGGCGGACTGGTGCAGACGCGGAACGGCGCCTGGTACTACCTGGCCTTCGTGGACGCCTACCCCGGCGGCCGGGTCCCGGTCCTGGCGCCGATCACCTGGACCCCGGACGGCTGGCCCCTCGTCCAACTGGTGAACGGAGCGTGGGGCGCGTCCTACCCCCTGCCGGCCGTGCCCGCCCCCCATCGCCAGGTGGCGCCCATGACCGGCGTCGACGCCTTCGACGGGCCGGGGCTCAAGCCGAGGTGGGAGTGGAACCACAACCCGGACGACACCAAGTGGTCGCTGGGCGACGGACTGACCCTGCGGACCGCGACCGTCACCGGCGATCTGTACTGGGCCCGCAACACACTGACGCACCGCATCCAGGGTCCCACCTCCACCGCGACGGTCCAGCTCGACTTCTCCGCGATGCGGGACGGCGACCGCGCCGGTCTCGCGCTGCTGCGGGACTCCTCCGCCTGGATCGGTGTCAAACGCGACGGCGGAACGACCAGGGTGGCCATGGTCAACGGGCTGACGATGGACGCCAACTGGAACACCACCGGCACCGGTGCCGAGGTCGCGAGCGCCCCCCTCTCCGGAGGCCGCGTCTGGCTGCGCGCGAACGCCGACATCCGCCCCGGCGCGGCACGTCCCGGCACCTTTTCCTACAGCACCGACGGCACCACCTTCACCCGCCTCGGACCCGCTTTCACCATGGGCAACGACTGGCGGTTCTTCATGGGCCACCGGTTCGCCCTCTTCAACTACGCCACCCGGGCACTCGGCGGCGCGGTCCGCGTCCCGCGGTTCGAGCTGTCCACGCCCTGACCCGATCCCACCGAACGCACCACCCAACCCCCCGCCAACGGCAGAGGAGAACCATGAACCCGCTGAAACGGCTCGGCCGTCGCCGAGCCTCCCTGTTATCGCTGCTGGCCGTGGCCGCCCTGGTGACACCCGGGGCCGCGACCGCCGCGCCCCACGCAGTCCAGGCCTCCACACTCGGCGCGCAAGCCGCCCAGTCCGGACGCTACTTCGGGACCGCGGTGGCGGCCGGGCGGCTCGGCGACGGCACGTACACCTCGATCCTGGACCGCGAGTTCAACTCGGTCACCCCCGAGAACGAGATGAAGTGGGACACCACCGAGCGTTCCCGCGGCTCGTTCAACTTCGGCCCCGCCGACCAGATCGTCAACCGCGCGGCGGCCCGCGGTCAGCGCGTGCGCGGCCACACCCTGGTCTGGCACTCCCAGCTCCCCGGCTGGGTCAGCTCCATCACGGACCCGAACACCCTGCGCAGCGTCATGAACAACCACATCACCACCGAGGCGAGCCACTACAAGGGCCGCATCCACTCGTGGGACGTGGTCAACGAGGCCTTCGCCGACGGCGGCAGCGGCCAGCACCGTCCCTCGGTGTTCCAGAACCTGCTGGGCAACGGCTTCATCGAACAGGCCTTCCGCACCGCACGCTCGGCCGACCCCGCGGCCAAGCTCTGCTACAACGACTACAACATCGAGGACTGGAACGCCGCCAAGACCCAGGGCGTCTACCGCATGGTCCGCGACTTCAAGGCGCGGGGCGTGCCCATCGACTGCGTCGGCTTCCAGTCCCACTTCGGCGCCGGCGGCCCGCCGTCGAACTTCCCGACCACCCTGGCGAACTTCGCCGCCCTCGGCGTCGACGTCCAGCTCACCGAACTCGACATCGCCCAGGCCTCACCCGCGGCCTACTCGAACACCGTGCGGGCCTGCATGAACGTCGCCCGCTGCACCGGCATCACCGTCTGGGGCATCCGCGACAGCGACTCCTGGCGCAGTGGGGAGAACCCGCTGCTCTTCGACCGCAACGGCAACAAGAAAGCGGCCTACCAAGCCGCACTGACCGCACTGGGCGGCAGGGCGGCGGTGACCGGCGCCCCGGAGCCCAGGTCCGCCGCCGCGCTCCCCTCGTCCTTCCGCTGGAGTTCGAGCGGATCGCTGATCGCCCCCAAGCCCGACGCGACCCACAACATCGCCGGGATCAAGGACCCGTCGGTCGTCTACTACAACGGCAAGTACCACGTGTTCGCCAGCACGGCGAGCGCCGCCGGATACAACCTGGTGTACCTGAGCTTCTCCGACTGGTCGCAGGCCGGCTCAGCCACCCACCACTACCTGGACCGCACGGCCATCGGCCCCGGGTACCGGGCCGCGCCGCAGGTCTTCTACAACGCGCCGCAGCGCCTGTGGTACCTCGTCTACCAGACCGGCAACGCGTCGTACTCCACCAACCCGGACATCAGCAACCCCAACGGGTGGAGCGCGCCCCGCAACTTCTACGCGTCGATGCCGGACATCATCCGGCAGAACATCGGCAACGGTTACTGGGTCGACATGTGGGTGATCTGCGACAACGCCAACTGCTACCTGTTCTCCTCCGACGACAACGGACACCTGTACCGCTCGCAGACGACCGTCGGCCAGTTCCCGAACGGCTTCACCAACACCGTCATCGCGGCCCGGGACTCCAGGAACGCGCTGTTCGAGGCGAGCAACGTGTACAAGGTGCAGGGCAGCAACCAGTACCTGCTCCTCGTCGAGGCCATCGGATCCGACGGGCGGCGCTACTTCCGCTCCTGGACCTCGGGCAGCCTCGCCGGGTCCTGGACACCGCTCGCCGCCTCCGAGAGCAACCCCTTCGCCCGGGCGAACAACGTCACCTTCCCGGCGGGTGCCTGGACCCGGGACATCAGTCACGGTGAGATGATCCGCGCGGGCTACGACCAGACGCTGACGATCCCCTCCTGCCGGCTTCAGTACCTGTACCAGGGGCTGAACCCCAACGCGGGCGGCGACTACAACTCCCTGCCGTGGCGACTGGGCCTGCTCACCCAGACCAACTCGGCCTGCTGACCGACCGAAGCCACGCATGGGCCCCGCGCCGTTCGCGCGGGGCCCATGTTCCGTGGTCGGGACGGCTCACTGGGCGGTGAGCGTCCACAGCGGGTCGGCGCTGCCTCCGTAGGTCCACGGTTGGGTGAGGGAGCCCGGGCCGACGTCACCGCCGCCTTCCACGACCAAACCGGTGGTGCGGTTGGCGATCGTGCAGCCGTGCCGTCCCGTTGAGCACCTCGACGCGATGCGAGCGGTGGCGGACCGGGCTGCTTCGCCCGCATTTATCACTCACACGAGCCAGTTGTCCGCGGACAAACCCACTTGTCCGGCGGCGTCGCTCGGCCGACCTGCGTGAATCACTTCCAGCCGCGCGGCCAACTCCACCGCCCGGCAGGGTGGGGGCAACCCGAGGGACGACCGTCGCTACATGGGTTCGCTGCAGATCAACAACTCGAATGGCACCGCGCGTTGTGTCGGCTGCATCCCGACGTGGGACTTCAGCGGCGCCGACGTCGTCGACCCGGGCACCGGCGACATGCACTGCTGACCACAGGCTGCCGTGGCCGGGCGCGCGCCGCGATCTCCCTGCGGCACGGGAACGCGTCGGTCCCGGCGGAACCAGAAGATCAACCCAACCCAAGGAATCCACGGAGGAACCATGATCTCGCTCATCATGCGCTACGGGCGCTATGCGCTCAGCACGATGGCCGCCGCTGCCTTCACGAGCGGCTGACACCGGGCACGGGAACGTCACTGACTGAACCCGAGCGGGTGGCCGGTGCTCCACCGGCCACCCGCGCCAACCGGAGGGAGGCCGAGGCACGTGTTCGGGACCATGGTCCGCCAGCTCCAGTACGGCACGCGGATGCTGCGCGGCGGGCGGCTGAACGTGCGCGGGCTGCAAGGCACCGTCGCCGATCTGCGGGCGACGATCGAGGAGTTCGGCGAGCCCGGCGAGGAAGCCGCGGTGATGCTGCCCGGCGGCACGGAACCGGATCCGGAGATCCAGCGGACGATGGCCGAGCGCCGACTGAAGCTGACGGTACGGCATGCCGCCGCCCACGTTCCGTACTACCGCCGCCTCTTCGCCGAACTGGGCCTGAGCGACCGTGACATCTCCCTCGACACCCTCGCGCTTCTGCCGCCGACACCCAAATCGGCGCTGCGCGCCGCGTCGGCGGCCTTCGTCTCCGAGCGCTCGGAGCCGGTCCTGCTGGCCCAGACCACCGGCACGACCGGCACGCCGACGGGTGTGTGGTTCTCGCAGTACGAACTCGAACTCGCCGCCGCACTGTCGGCCATGTCGTTCCTGATGGGCTCCGCCCTGCGCAGCAGACACATCGTGCTCAGCACGATCAGCTCGCGGGCGACCCTGGCCAAACTCAACGTCCAGCGCGCCCTGGCGATGGTCGGCGCCGGATTCGTCGCCATGGGGACGGTGGACCCCCGGATCATCATCGACAGGCTCGCCACCCCGATGCGGCTCCCGGGCAAGGAACCCCAGGTCACCCACCTCATTGTGACCGCATCCGCGCTCGGCGGCCTCGTCCAGACCGCGGAACGCGACGGCTGGGATCCCGCCGACTTCGGTCTGCGGCAGATCCTCGTCGGGGGAGAGGTGCTCAGCGATCCGCTGCGCCACCGCGCCGAGGAGGTGTTCGGCGCGCAGGTCATCGACACGTACTCGATGACCGAGACGATGCCGACCGCCGGGCTGGCCTGCGAGGAAGGGCACCTGCACCTCTCGGCCGAGCAGGCCCACATCGAAGTGCTCGACCCGGTCACCCGCGCCCCGGCCGGCCCTGGCGAGGCCGGCACGCTGGTCGTCACGCCGTACACGCAGTACCGCGACACGACGCTCCTGCTGCGCTACGACACGGGCGACCTCGTCCGACGCCTGCCGGGCACCGAGCCACCCACCTGTTCGCTGCGCGGCATGCCCGCCACCTCGCGGATCCTGGGGCGGCACAGCAACGGCCCCGCGGAGCTGAATCCGCGTGCCGTTCTCGACCGTCTCCAGGCCGAACGGGAGCTTCCGCTGCCCACGCGGTACGCGCTGTCCGCAGGCCCGGACGGCCCCCGGCTGTACGTGGTAGCGCACCGCCCGTCCGCGGCGCTGCTGGGCAGGGTCGAGGAACGGTTCAGCGATCTTCCCCTGAGCGGCGTGGTCCTGCTGGAGGATCGGGACGAACTCCCCGAACCCTGCCGCGTCAGGGCGGATCTGATCGAGCACAGCTTCGAGCTGCCCTCCCCGCGTCGCCGGCCGGTACGGAGTGCCCCATGAGCAAGCTCGCCCAGGCCCTGACCCTGCTTGCCTCGCTGGCGACGGTCGTCGCTCTCGCCGCGCTGTACCTACGACACGTCCGTATGCCACGCCCGCCCGTGGGCCGTTTCGTCCGCTCGGACATCGCGGTGATGACCGCCACCCTGGTCTCGATGCCCTTCCTCTATCTGCATCTGCCGCGGGTCCTGGTGACGTGTGCGTTCGGGGTGGTCTTTCTGGGCGCGTGCTCCCTGGCCCTCGCCCCGGTCATGGGCGGGCGGCGCAGCGCGGCCGTGACCTTCACCCTCGGTGGGTTCATCCTCGCCACGCATCTGGCGGGATGGGTGCCCGCGCGGATCGCCGGAGGTGATCTGCTGCTGGCCCTCGCGGTGATCGGGGTCAGCAATCTGTGGGCCCAGACCGGTATGACGGCCGGGCAGGTCGCGGTGCTGGCCGGCCTTCTCGCACCGTACGACCTGCTGGCCACCGGGTTGACGTCGGTCACCGAACGTCTCGTGCACCACTTCTCGGGCATGCCGCTGGGGCCGATGCTCGCCGTCAACGACGGCACCTCGCCGATCGGGGCGGGCCTCGGCGACTGCCTGATGCTGGCGCTCTGGCCACTCGTCGCCGCCAAGGCCTTCGGGCGGGCGGCCGGCGGGTGCGGGGCGATCGTCGGACTGTGCGTGGTGTCCGTGGTGCTCGCGGGCGCTGTCACAGGCCGGGTTCACGGCGGTGTACCGCTCCTGACGGGGCTGGGGCCGTGCATCGTCGCGCAGTACGCGTACTGGCGTGCTCGCTGCGGCCCCGAGCGCCGTACGGTCGAGTGGCGCGGGAGGGCTGTGGAGCGGCCCAGTGACCCCTTCCGGGGGCAGGATGTGGCCGTCGCCCTGGCGATCGCCGACCAGCACTCCGACGCGGGATGGCTGGCCGTGGCCGAGGGCCGAGTGGTAGGCCGGGCCCCTTCCCCGGGCGGCGCCCGCCGCGCGGCCCGCGAGGCGGGGCACGCCGCCGTACCGGTGGTCGTCGCCGTGCGGCCAT
>NZ_JBJHPC010000216.1:0-11133 GCF_045257485.1 Streptomyces sp. YS-3
CCTCCCCCTCGGCCGCTTCGTCCCCCACGGCCCGCGCCGCGTCGAGCCAGACGTATCCGGCGAGCCGGCCGGTGGTGCGATCGCGGCGGTACGAGAAGTGGTCCATCGATTCGAGTGTGCACACCCCGGACGCCTGCCGGTCGGTCACCCCGAGCGCCGCGAGCTGCGCGTGCACCCCGGCGGTGACGTCCACCGCGGGGGTTCCCCAGCTGGTCTCGGACCAGGCGGCGGGCTCGGCCGCGGCGACCTCGTCCCGCATCTCCGCCGGGACCTCGTAGCACCTGCCGCAGACGGCGGGCCCGGTCCGCGCGGTGATCCGGGAGGGCTCCGCCCCGAGCGAGACCATGGCCCCGACCGCCGCGGGCACCACGCCCGCGACCATCCCGGGCCGCCCCGCGTGCGCGGCGGCCACCACCCCGGCGACCGGGTCGGCGAGGAGAACAGGTGTGCAGTCGGCGGTCAGGACCGCGAGGGCGAGCCCCCGACGGGCCGTCACCACCGCGTCCACCGCCGGACTGCGCTTCTCGGCCGTGTCCGCGCCCCAGGGCCCGTCCACCACGGCCACGTCCCGCCCGTGCACCTGGCGCATCCAGACCACCCGGTCCGCGTCGATCCCCAGCGCCTTCGCGCTGAGTCCGCGATTGGTCCGGACGACGTCGGGGTCGTCGCCCACCGCGCCGCCGAGGTTGAGCTCCTCGTACGGAGCGGCGCTCACCCCGCCCCACCGGTCGGTGAAGGCGAAGTGCGCGCCGCTCACGAGGGAGTGCCGCCCTATCACTTCAAGAAGTCCGGGACGTCCAGCTCTTCGGCCTGGCTGTCCTGGTACGGGCGGGCCGTCGGCACCTGCGCCGGGCTGGACTCGCCGGCCGGGGCCGTCTCGACCGGGGCCGGGGCCGGCGGGTCCTCGCGCGGGCTCACGGTGCCGAGCCCGCCCAGCGGGCGCTCGGCCGCGCGGACCGGCGCGGGCTCCTCGCGCTTGGCGGTGGTGGAGCCGAGCACGGTGTCGCGGCGGGCGGGCGGCTGACCGCCGTCGAACCCGGCCGCGATGACCGTGACCCGTACCTCGTCGCCCAGCGCGTCGTCGATGACCGCGCCGAAGATGATGTTGGCCTCGGGGTGGGCGGCCTCGCTGACCAGCTGCGCGGCCTCGTTGATCTCGAAGAGACCGAGGTCCGAGCCGCCGGAGATGGAGAGCAGCACACCGCGGGCGCCGTCGATGGACGCCTCCAGGAGCGGCGAGGAGATCGCCATCTCGGCGGCGGCCACCGCGCGGTCGTCGCCGCGCGCCGAGCCGATGCCCATGAGCGCGGAACCGGCCTCGGACATGACCGACTTGACGTCGGCGAAGTCAAGGTTGATCAGACCCGGGGTGGTGATCAGGTCGGTGATGCCCTGGACACCGGAGAGCAGCACCTGGTCGGCCGACTTGAACGCGTCGAGCACGCTGACCTGGCGGTCCGAGATGGACAGCAGCCGGTCGTTGGGGATGACGATGAGGGTGTCGACCTCTTCGCGGAGCTCGGCGATGCCGTCCTCCGCCTGGTTGGCGCGGCGGCGCCCCTCGAAGGTGAACGGCCGGGTGACCACACCGATGGTGAGGGCGCCGAGCGAGCGCGCGATGTTGGCCACGACGGGTGCGCCGCCGGTGCCGGTGCCGCCGCCCTCGCCCGCGGTGACGAAGACCATGTCGGCCCCCTTGAGGACCTCCTCGATCTCCTCGCGGTGGTCCTCTGCCGCCTTGCGCCCGACTGCCGGGTTGGCTCCGGCCCCGAGGCCGCGGGTCAGTTCACGGCCGACGTCGAGCTTGACGTCGGCGTCGCTCATCAACAGAGCTTGTGCGTCGGTGTTGATCGCGATGAACTCGACGCCCTTGAGACCGACCTCGATCATTCGGTTGATGGCATTGACACCACCGCCGCCGACACCGATGACCTTGATGACTGCGAGGTAGTTCTGCGGTGCTGCCACGTCGAAGGCCTCTCGCCTCGAGTTACGGGTCGTCACGTGCGGGTGTCGCACGGCGACGACGAATGCCGATGTGGGACGGTCCGAACGCCGACCCGAACCCTAACGTTGAAGTTTAGGGTTACCAATGTGTCTGTTCACTGGACTCTTCCGAACAGGACACTAAGTCGACAAGTGGCGCACGTTCAACGAACACGCCGAACCTCCCGTTTTTCTTTTCACCCTATGTGATCACCCGTAGCGATGACCAACCAGGGTGCTGGCCAGCGCATATGTGCGTCAACTCCCCGATACCGCCGGGGCGGTGGGGGCGCTCACATCGAAGTACCGGGCCCTGGGGGCCGCTTTCATGAGGGCGACCAGCGTACGGGCCTTGAGCTCCCCCTCCTCCTCACTGCCCCACAGGACGTTACGCCCGTGGCCCAACTCCAGGGAGACCGCGTCGTAGGAGGTGACCCGCACGAGGCGGGTCTCCTTGGCGACGGCGGGCGGGAGTTCGCCCGCCACCCGTACCGCCGCACGCACCAGCACGTCGGCCGGAAAGCGGCGCAGGGAGGTCGAGTTGTCCGGATTCAGATCGAGCAGCGGTACGTGTGCGGGCGCCTTGGCGACCGTGGCGAACCGCACACCCTTGGCGTCCACTTCGGTGAACTTCGCGCCCTTTTTCATCAGCAGAACGGGCTTGCGCTCGGTGACGTCGAGGGTGATGCCGTGCGGCCAGGAGCGGCCGACGTCCACCGAGTCCAGCCGCGGCAGCTTGCGCAGCAGCCGTGCCTCGATCGCCTCCGTGTCGACCGAGACCAGCGGCGACCCCACCGGAACGGCCGCCGCCGCCTCGACCTCGGCGGGGGTGAGCACCTCGGTGCCGCTGGTTTCCACCTGTTCGACCCGCAGCCAGGTGGAGCCGTACAGCACCCAGACGAGGGCCGCGCCGACGACGAGCGCCGTGGCCAGAATCAGCACCAGCCGGCGCCGGGCGGGCAGCCGCAGCCGCAGCCGCGGTCGCAGCCGGCGCAGGGGACGGCGGGGGCCGGACGGGCCGGACGTGTCCGCCTGCCCCGCCCCGCGTCGTGCGGTCGCCTGTCCGGCCACGGTCCCCTGCCTTCTGCCGCTCCGTCAGCGCGCGGCGATCGCCTCGTACACCATGCCGACGAGCAGGTCGTCGGCGTCCCGGCGGCCGAACTCGGAGGCGGCCCGGGACATCTCGTACAGCCGGTGCGGGTCGGCGAGCACGGGCAGGACCTGGTCCTGCACCCACCCGGGGGTGAGCTCGGCGTCGTCGACCAGCAGACCGCCGCCCGCCTTCACCACCGGCTGGGCGTTGAGCCGCTGTTCACCGTTGCCGATCGGCAGCGGGACGTAGGCGGCGGGCAGCCCGACGGCGGAGAGCTCGGCGACGGTCATCGCGCCCGCGCGGCAGAGCATCATGTCGGCCGCGGCGTACGCGAGGTCCATCCGGTCCACGTACGGTACCGGGATGTACGGCGGCATTCCGGGCATGTTGTCGACGCGCGGCAGTTCGTTCTTCGGGCCGACCGCGTGCAGGATCTGGATGCCGGAGCGCTGGAGGACCGGAGCGACCTGCTGGATCACCTCGTTGAGGCGGCGGGCGCCCTGCGAGCCGCCGGAGACGAGCAGCGTCGGCAGGTTGGGGTCCAGGCCGAACGCGGCGCGCGCCTCGGGGCGGACCCGGGCGCGGTCGAGGGTGGCGATGGAGTGCCGCAGCGGGATGCCGATGTAGCGGGCGCCGCGCAGCTTGCTGTCGGGCGTGGCGACGGCGACCCCGGCCGCGTACCGCGAGCCGATCTTGTTGGCCAGGCCGGGGCGGGCGTTGGCCTCGTGGACGACGATCGGCACCCCGAGGCGCTTGGCCGCGAGATAGCCGGGCAGCGCCACATAGCCGCCGAAGCCGACGACGCAGTCGGCCTTGGTGCGCTCCAGGATCTGCTCGGCGGCCTTGATCGTGCCGCGCAGCCGCCCCGGGACCGTGATCAGTTCGGGGGTGGGCCTGCGGGGCAGCGGGACGGCCGGGATGAGCGCGAGTTCATAGCCCCGCTCGGGGACCAGCCGCGTCTCCAGGCCCTTCTCCGTACCGAGGGCCGTGATCCCCACGGTCGGGTCCTGCCTGCGCAGGGCGTCCGCGAGGGCGAGCGCGGGCTCGATGTGGCCGGCGGTCCCCCCACCGGCGAGTACGACATGCACCGAAATTCACCGCTCTCCGGACGGACGCTTCTTGACGCGCCGTCTCATCGACTTCCAACTCACCCGAGGCTGCCGCATGGCCAGCGCCGCCCGCGCCGCGGGGTCGTCCCGCGCGAACGCGATCAGCAGCCCCACGGCGAACATGGTCGGCAGCAGGGCGGACCCACCGTAGGAGAACAGCGGGAGCGGGACCCCGGCGATCGGCAGCAGGCCGAGCACCGCACCGATGTTGATCACGGCCTGGGCCACGATCCAGGTGGTCACACCTCCCGCGGCGTACCTCACGAAGGGGTCCTCCGTGCGTCCGGCCACGCGGATACCCGCATAGCCTAGAGCCGCGAACAGGGCGAGCACCGACAGTGTGCCCGCCAGGCCCAGTTCCTCACCGGTGATGGCGAAGATGAAGTCGGTGTGGGGTTCGGGGAGTTGGCCCCATTTCTCCACACTCGCACCCAGGCCGGAACCGAACCATCCGCCCGAGGCGAGCGCGTAGATCCCGTGGACGGCCTGCCAGCACTGGTCCTGCGGGCCGGGGTCGGTGGCCCCGATGCAGGCGAGCCGGCCCATCCGGTTGGGGCTGGTCTTGATGAGGATCACGGCGATGGTCGTGGCCACCGCGAGGACGCCGCCGAAGAGCCGGGTGGGCGCCCCGGCGAGCCACAGCAGCCCGAAGAGGATCGCGCAGAGGATGATCGCGGTGCCCATGTCGCCGCCGAGCATGATCAGCCCGAGCAGCAGGAACGCCACCGGGACCAGCGGCACCAGCATGTGCTTCCACTGGGTGAGCAACCGCTTGTCCTGCTTGCGGGCGAGCAGGTCCGCGCCCCACAGGATCAGCGCCAGCTTGCCGAACTCACTGGGCTGGAGCTGGAACGGGCCGCCCAGGTAGATCCAGTTCTGGTTGCCGTTGACCGACATCCCTATCCCGGGGATCTGCACCAGGACCATCAGGAAGACGGTCACCACCAGCAGCGGGTACGACAGCGCCCGGTGCAGCTTGGCGGGCATCCGGGCGGCCGAGAACATCAGCGCCCCGCCGATCAGGGCGGCGAGGAACTGCTTCCGGAAGAAGTACGAGGCCGGCAGCGACAGCTCCAGGGCCTTGATCATCGAGGCCGAGTAGACCATCACCAGACCGAGCACGGTGATCAGCAGCGAGCTGCCGAGGATCAGGTAGTACGCGGTCAGCGGGCGGTCCCAGCCCCGCCGGGCCTGCTCCAGGAGCCGCCTGGGGCCGCCGCCGCGGGGCCGTGGCGGGGTGCCGCTGCCGCCGCCGCGCCGGACCGCGGGGCGGCGCGGCGAGGCCGCGGCACGGCTGCGCAGGACGAGCCCGGGCGGGGTCGCTTCGGCCGGCATGTGTGCTGTCCCCTCCAGTCGTGCCCGGCGCCGCCGGTCCGCGGGACGGGTCCCGGCCGGCTAGGCGCGCTCGGCGGCGAGTTCGCGGACCGCTTCCGCGAAGGCCTCGCCGCGCTTGTTGTAGTTGGTGAACATGTCCATCGAGGCGCAGGCCGGGGCCAGCAGGACCGTGTCCCCGGGCTTCGCGAGCCCGGCCGCCTCGCGGACCGCCGCGGACATCGCCCCAGTGTCGGTCCGGTCGAGGTCGACCACCGGTACCTCGGGGGCGTGTCGCGCCAGCGCTTCGGCGATCAGGTGGCGCTCGGCGCCGATCAGGACGACCCCGCGCAGCCGCTCGGCGGACCCGCGTACCAGCTCGTCGAAGGAGGCGCCCTTGGCGAGGCCCCCGGCGATCCAGACGATCGAGTCGTAGGAGGCGAGGGAGGCCGCCGCGGCGTGGGTGTTGGTCGCCTTGGAGTCGTCGACGTAGGCGACCGAGTCCACGTCCGCCACGTGCGCGATCCGGTGGGCGTCGGGCGTGAACGCCCGCAGTCCGTCCCGTACGGCCCTGGGCTCGACGCCGAAGGCACGGGCCAGGGCCGCCGCCGCGAGGGCGTTGGCGATGTTGTGGGGGGCCGCCGGGCTGACGTCCCCCACCTCGGCCAGCTCCTGGGCGTTCTTCTGCCGGTCGGCGACGAAGGCGCGGTCGACGAGGATGCCCTCCACGACGCCGAGCTGGGAGGGGCCGGGGGTGCCCAGGGTGAAGCCGATCGCCCGGCAGCCCTCCTCGACGTCCGCCTCGCGCACCAGGTCCTCGGTGGCGGGGTCCGCCGCGTTGTAGACGCAGGCGACGGTGTTGCCCTCGTAGATCCGGCCCTTGTCGGCGGCGTACGCCTCCATGGAGCCGTGCCAGTCGAGGTGGTCGGGCGCCAGGTTGAGCACGGCGGCCGAGTGGACGCGCAGCGAGGGCGCCCAGTGCAGCTGGTAGCTGGAGAGCTCCACGGCGAGCACGTCGAGATCCCCATAGGGCTCCTCGCCGAGCACCACGTCGATGATCGGCGTGCCGATGTTGCCGACGGCGGCGGTGCGCAGGCCCGCCGCGCGCAGGATGGAGGCCAGCATCTGCGTGGTGGTGGTCTTGCCGTTGGTGCCGGTGACCGCCAGCCAGGGGGCCGGTTTCCGGCCGTCCAGGTCCCGCAGCCGCCAGGCGATCTCCACGTCCCCGACCACGTCCACGCCCGCCTCGGCGGCGGCGGCGAACAGCGGGGAGTCGGGCTTCCAGCCGGGCGAGGTGACGACGAGACCGGTCCCCTCGGGGAGGGTGGCCGCGTCTCCCAGACGTACGGAGATACCTTCCTCCGCCAGCCCGGCCGCGCGCTCCCGGTGGCTGGCGGAGTCGCCGCCGTCCACGACCGTCACCACGGCGCCGAGACCGGCCAGGGCGCGGGCGGCGCTGACGCCGCTCACCCCGAGACCGGCGACGGTGATCCGCATGCCCTGCCAGCTCTGACTCACTTGTCGGCTGCCCATCCCGCGTAGAAGAGACCCAGACCCACGATGACGCACATGCCCTGGATGATCCAGAACCGCACCACCACAAGGACTTCGGACCACCCCTTGAGTTCGAAGTGGTGCTGGAGCGGGGCCATCCGGAAGACGCGCTTCCCGGTCATCTTGAACGAGCCGACCTGGATGACCACCGACATGGTGATCATCACGAAGAGGCCGCCGAGCAGGGCGATCAGGAACTCGGTGCGCGAGCAGATCGCGAGACCGGCGAGCGCGCCGCCGAGCGCGAGCGAACCGGTGTCGCCCATGAAGATCTTGGCGGGCGAGGTGTTCCACCACAGGAAGCCGAAGCAGGAGCCCATCAGGGCCGAGGCGACCACCGCGAGGTCCAGCGGATCGCGCACCTCGAAGCAGGCGTTGGGGTTGGTCAGGGTCTGCGCGTTGGCGCAGGACTCCTGGAACTGCCACAGCCCGATGAAGGTGTACGCGCCGAAGACCATCACCGACGCGCCGGTGGCCAGGCCGTCCAGACCGTCCGTCAGGTTCACGCCGTTGGACATGGCGAGAATCATGAACAGCGCCCAGATCACGAAGAGGACGGGCCCGATGGACCAGCCGAAGTCGGTGATGAAGGAGAGCTTGGTGGAGGCCGGGGTCTGGTGCCGCTTGTCCTCGAACTGGAGGGACAGCACGGCGAAGGCGATACCGACGATCAGCTGGCCGGCCATCTTCGCCTTGGCCCGCAGACCCAGCGAACGCTGCTTGACGATCTTGATGTAGTCGTCCAGGAAGCCGACCAGGCCCATGCCGGCGGTCAGGAAGAGCACCAGCAGACCCGAGAAGGTCGGGTCCTCGCTGGTGATCACCTTCGTCGCGGCGTACGCGATGAGCGTCGCCAGGATGAAGGCGATGCCGCCCATGGTGGGCGTGCCCTTCTTGCCGGCGTGGCCGCGCGGGCCGTCGTCGCGGATGAACTGGCCGTAGCCCTTGCGGGCGAGCAGCTTGATGAGCAACGGGGTGCCGACCAGCGTCAGGAAGAGACCGATGGCTCCCGCGAAGAGGATCTGCCTCATCGGGCGGCGACCTCGCCCTCGACGCCACCGTCGAGCAGCGCGAGTGCCACCCGTTCCAGGCCGACCGACCGCGATGCCTTCACCAGCACGACGTCACCCGGGCGCAGTTCACTGCGCAGCAGGTCGACGGCCGCCTGTGCGTCGGACACGTGCACCGACTCCTCACCCCACGAACCCTCGTTATATGCGCCCAGTTGCAGCCAGGACGCTTCCCGGTCCCCGACTGCCACGAGCTTGCTGACGTTGAGCCGGACGGCGAGCCGTCCGACCGCGTCGTGCTCGGCGAGCGATTCGTCGCCGAGCTCGGCCATCGGACCGAGCACCGCCCACGTACGTCCACCCCTGGCCCGGGCGGCCTCGCCCATGGCTGCGAGCGCGCGCAGGGCGGCTCGCATGGACTCGGGGTTCGCGTTGTAGGCGTCGTTGACGACTGTCACACCGTCCGGACGCTCGGTGACCTCCATACGCCAGCGGGAGAGGGTGCCCGCCTCGGAGAGCGCGCGGGCGATCTCGTCTGCGGACATGCCCAGCTCATGGGCGACGGCGGTCGCGGCGAGCGCGTTCGACACGTGGTGCTCACCGTACAGGCGCAAGGTCACGTCGCTGCACCCGGAGGGTGTGTGAAGCCTGAAGGAAGGCTGTCCGGCTGCTGTGAGCCGGACATTCTCGGCACGTACGTCCGCGTCCTCGGCCTCGCCGAACAGCAGGACGCGCGCCTTGGTGCGCGATGCCATGGCCCGCACCAGCGGGTCGTCGGCGTTCAGCACGGCGCAGCCGTCCTCCGGCAGCCCCTCCACCAGTTCGCCCTTGGCCTGGGCGATCTGCTCCCGGCCGCCGAACTCGCCGATGTGCGCGGAGCCGACGTTGAGGACGAGTCCGATCCGCGGCGGGGTCAGACCGGTCAGATAGCGGATGTGGCCGATCCCGCGCGCGCCCATCTCCAGGACCAGGTGGCGGGTCTCGGAGGTCGCGGTGAGCGCGGTCAGCGGCAGGCCGATCTCGTTGTTGAGCGAGCCCGGCGTGTAGACCGTGGGCGCGTGCCGCTGGAGCACCTGCGCGATCAGGTCCTTGGTGGAGGTCTTGCCGGAGGAGCCGGTGAGCGCCACCACGTCGGTGCCCAGGCGGCGTACGACCTCGCGGGCCAGTGCGCCGAGGGCGCCCTGGACGTCGTCGACGACGATCGCGGGCACGCCGACGGGCCGGGTGGCCAGTACGGCCACCGCGCCCGCCTCGTACGCCACGCGCGCGTAGTCGTGGCCGTCGGCGCGCTCGCCCGCGAAGGCGGCGAAGAGGGAACCGGGCGCCACGGCGCGGGAGTCGATGACCACGGATCCGGTGACCTGGGCGGACGGATCCGGTATGTCGTGCGACTGCCCGCCGACGATTTCGGCGATCTCGGCGAGGGAGAGGGCGATCACTGCTTCATCCCTGACTGTTCTTGGCGGTGTTCGATCGCGGCCCGCAGGACCAGACGGTCGTCGAAGGGGCGGATCACCCCGTGGGTGTCCTGGCCCTGTTCATGGCCCTTGCCCGCGACCAGGACGGTGTCGCCCGGCTCGGCGCGGGCCACGGCCGCGGCGATGGCGGCGGCCCGGTCGGCGTCGACCAGGACGTCACCGCGCTCGTGCACGGGCACCTCGGCGGCGCCCGCGAGCATCGCCGCGAGGATGCCGAGCGGGTCCTCGGAGCGGGGGTTGTCCGAGGTCAGTACGGCGGTGTCGGCGAGCCGGGCGGCGGCGGCGCCCATCGGCCCGCGCTTGGACCGGTCGCGGTCCCCGCCGCAGCCGAGCACGATGTGCACCTTGCCGCGGGTGACCTTGCGCAGCGAGCGCAAAACCGATTCGACGGCGTCCGTCTTGTGCGCGTAGTCCACCACCGCCAGGAACGGCTGGCCCGCGTCCACCCGCTCCAGCCGGCCCGGCACACCGGGCACGGCGGCCACGCCGTCGGCGGCGGTCTGCGGGTCCACGCCCGCGACGGCCAGCGTGACGATCGCGGCGAGGGTGTTGGCCACGTTGAAGGGGCCGGGCAGCGGGGCGGTCGCGGAGATCCGCTCGTCCTTGGGCCCGACGACCGTGAAGGTGGAGCTGTCCTGACGTACGTCCACGTCCTCGGCACGCCAGTCGGCGTCCGGATGGCCCTCGGCCGAGAAGGTGGTGACCGGGATCTCGGACTCGGTCACCAGCCTGCGGCCGTACTCGTCGTCGAGGTTCACCACCCCGACCCGGGCGCGCCGCCGCGTGAACAGCTGCGCCTTCGCCCGGAAGTAGTCCTCCATGTCGGAGTGGAACTCCATGTGCTCCGGGCTGAGGTTGTTGAAGACGGCGACGTCGAAGACGCAGCCGTCGACCCGGCCGAGCACCAGGGCGTGGCTGGAGACCTCCATGGCGACCGACTCGACCCCGCGCTCGCGCATCACCGCGAACAGGGCCTGGAGGTCGGTGGCTTCGGGGGTGGTCCGCTCGGACTTGATGCGCTCGTCGCCGATGCGCGTCTCGACCGTGCCGATCAGACCGGTGCGGTGCCCGGCCCCGCGCAGCCCGCCCTCGACGAGGTACGCGGTGGTGGTCTTCCCCGAGGTGCCGGTGATGCCCAGTTGGAGCAGGTCCCGGCCGGGGTGGCCGTAGATCTCGGCGGCCAGGCCGCCCATGACGCCGCGCGGGTCCTCGGTGACCAGGACCGGCAGGCCGGTCGCGGCGGCGCGTTCGGCGCCCGCCGGGTCGGTGAGGACGGCGGCGGCGCCCAGACCCGCGGCCTGGGCCGCGAAGTCGGCGCCGTGGAAGCGGGCGCCGGGCAGGGCCGCGTAGAGGTCGCCGGGGCGCACCGCGCGGGAGTCGTGGGTGATCCCGGTGACCTCTCCCGCCCCCGGGCTCTCGGCTCCCAGCCGCTCGGCCAGCTCGCTCAGGGTCGTCGGGCGGCCCCGGTCCGGACGGGGCGCTCCCGGCTGGTGCGCGGGCGCGTCCTGCGGGGCGGTTCGGTACTGATCAGCGTGTGGCACGGCGGTGAGCGTACCGGGCGCACCCGCCGGGTCGCCAAAAGAGGGGGGCGG
>NZ_JBJHPC010000217.1:0-11094 GCF_045257485.1 Streptomyces sp. YS-3
AGACCGTCGAGGTCGGCGCCGAGCTGGCGATCATCGACGACGGCTCCGGCGCCGGCGACCGGGGCGGGGATCTCGGTGTCGACCTTGTCGGTGGAGACCTCCAGCAGCGGCTCGTCCTCGGCCACCTCCTCGCCGACCTGCTTCAGCCAGCGGGTGACGGTGCCCTCGGTCACGCTCTCACCGAGCGCGGGAAGGACGACGTCGGTGCCCTCGGCGGAGCTGCCGCCGGAGGCGGCCTCGGCCGTCGGGGCCGGGGCGGGGGTCTGCGTCTCGGTGGACGGCGCGGCCTGCGGTGCGGGGGCCTCCTGAGCGGGGGCCTCCTGCGCCGGAGCCTGCTGCGCCGGGGCGGCCTCGGCGGCCGGGGCGCCGGAGCCGTCGTCGATGATCGCCAGCTCGGCGCCGACCTCGACGGTCTCGTCCTCGGCCACCTTGATGGAGGCCAGGATGCCGGAGGCGGGGGCCGGGATCTCGGTGTCGACCTTGTCGGTCGAGACCTCGAGCAACGGCTCGTCGGCCTCGACGCGCTCGCCCTCGGCCTTGAGCCAGCGGGTGACGGTGCCCTCGGTGACGCTCTCGCCGAGCGCCGGAAGGGTTACGGAAACCGACATGGTTTCAGTTTCTCCTTACAGATTTGCGGAAGTGGTCGTCGCGCCCGAGGGCAATCAGTCGTGGGAGTGCAGCGGCTTGCCGGCCAGCGCCAGGTGCGCCTCGCCGAGCGCCTCGTTCTGCGTCGGGTGCGCGTGGATGAGCTGCGCGACCTCGGCCGGCAGAGCCTCCCAGTTGTAGATCAGCTGGGCCTCGCCGACCTGCTCGCCCATACGGTCACCGACCATGTGGACGCCGACCACGGCACCGTCCTTGACCTGGACGAGCTTGATCTCGCCCGCGGTCTTGAGGATCTTGCTCTTGCCGTTGCCCGCGAGGTTGTACTTCAGAGCGACGACCTTGTCCGCACCGTAGATCTCCTTGGCCTTGGCCTCGGAGATGCCGACGGAGGCGACCTCGGGGTGGCAGTACGTCACGCGCGGCACACCGTCGTAGTCGATCGGGACGGTCTTGAGACCGGCCAGACGCTCCGCCACCAGGATGCCCTCGGCGAAGCCGACGTGCGCGAGCTGGAGCGTCGGGACGAGGTCACCGACGGCGGAGATGGTGGGCACGTTGGTGCGCATGTACTCGTCGACCAGGACGTAGCCGCGGTCCATCGCGACGCCCTGCTCCTCGTAACCGAGGCCCTGGGAGACCGGGCCGCGGCCGATGGCGACGAGGAGGACCTCGGCCTCGAACTCCTTGCCGTCGGCCAGCGTGACCTTGACACCGTTCTGGGTGTACTCGGCCTTCTGGAAGAAGGTGCCCAGGTTGAACTTGATGCCGCGCTTGCGGAAGGCGCGCTCCAGGAGCTTGGAGGAGTTCTCGTCCTCGGCCGGCACCAGGTGCTTGAGGCCCTCGACGACCGTGACGTCGGTGCCGAAGGACTTCCACGCCGAGGCGAACTCGACGCCGATGACGCCGCCGCCCAGGATGATCGCGGACTGCGGGACCCGGTCCAGGGTGAGCGCGTGGTCCGAGGAGATGATCCGGTTGCCGTCGATCTCCAGGCCCGGCAGCGACTTCGGCACGGAGCCGGTCGCCAGAAGGACGTGGCGGCCCTGGACGCGCTGCCCGTTGACGTCGACCGAGGTGGGCGACGACAGCCGGCCCTCACCCTCGATGTACGTCACCTTGCGGGAGGCGACCAGCCCCTGGAGGCCCTTGTAGAGGCCCGAGATCACGTCGTCCTTGTACTTGTGGACGGCCGCGATGTCGATGCCCTCGAAGGTGGCCTTGACACCGAACTGCTCGGCCTCGCGCGCCTGGTCGGCGATCTCGCCGGCGTGCAGCAGGGCCTTGGTGGGGATGCAGCCGTTGTGCAGGCAGGTGCCGCCGAGCTTGTTCTTCTCGATCAGTGCGACGTCCAGGCCCAGCTGCGCTCCGCGCAGGGCCGCGGCGTAGCCGCCACTGCCACCGCCGAGGATCACTAGGTCGAAAACGGTGCTGGCGTCGTTCGCCACGTCACGTCCTCCATGCATGTGCGCCGGGCGCGGTCGTCGATGACCGGCGGCGGCTGGTGTTCGGCCGCTTTTCTTCGGCCCTGTGGTGGGGGCCCTGTCCTGCCGAGAACCCATCTTCGCACTTGTTGACGGAAGGCGGGACGCGGGGCCGGGGTCTGAGACGGCCGATCGTCCCTCTGGCGGGCGATCACCGGGTACGTATCCCCGGATTTCGTCCACAGCGGAACCCGGCCGCGTGCGAGGGGTGAACACGAATGGCCTCGGGCATATGCCCGAGGCCATCGGTGTCACAGGGGTCAGCCCAGCTCGCCGTCGGCGGTGCGCTCGGCCAGCCGGACCAGGGTGCGGACCGCGGAGCCGGTGCCGCCCTTGGGGGTGTAGCCGAAGGGGGCGCCCTCGTTGTAGGCCGGGCCCGCGATGTCCAGGTGGGCCCAGGTGATGCCCTCGCCCACGAACTCCTTCAGGAACAGACCGGCCACCAGGCCGCCGCCCATCCGCTCACCCATGTTGGCGATGTCGGCGGTCGGGGAGTCCATGCCCTTGCGCAGGTCGGCGGGGAGCGGCATCGGCCAGGACTGCTCGCCGGCCTCCTCGGCCGTCTCGTGGACGGCGGTGCGGAAGGCGTCGTCGTTGGCCATCACACCGAAGGTGCGGCTGCCGAGCGCCATCATCATGGCGCCGGTCAGGGTCGCCACGTCGACGATCGCGTCCGGGTTCTCCTCGGAGGCCTTGGCCAGGGCGTCGGCCAGGACGAGCCGGCCCTCGGCGTCGGTGTTGAGGACCTCGACGGTCTTGCCGCTGTACATGCGCAGGACGTCGCCCGGACGGGTGGCGGTGCCCGACGGCATGTTCTCGGCGAGCGCCAGCCAGCCGGTGACGTTCACCTTCAGGCCCAGGCGGGCGGCCGTGACGACGGCGGCGAAGACGGCGGCGGCGCCGGCCATGTCGCACTTCATCGTCTCGTTGTGGCCGGCCGGCTTGAGCGAGATGCCGCCCGAGTCGTAGGTGATGCCCTTGCCGACGAAGGCCAGGGACTTCTCCGCCTTGGGGTGGGTGTAGCCGATGCGCACCAGACGCGGGGCGTTGGCCGAGCCGGCGCCGACGCCGAGGATGCCGCCGTAGCCGCCCTTGGTGAGGGCCTTCTCGTCGAGCACCTGGACCCTGACGCCGTGCTCCTTGCCGGCCGCGGTGGCGACGGCGGCGAAGGACTCGGGGTAGAGGTCGTTCGGCGGGGTGTTCACCAGGTCGCGGGCGCGGTTGATCTCCTCGGCCAGCGCGACCGCGCGCTCGACGGCGGCCTTGTGAGCCTTGTCACGCGGCTTGGCGCCGGTCAGGGCGATTTCGGCCAGCGGCGCCTTGCCGTTCTTGGCGCCGTCCTGGTACGCGGTGAAGGCGTACGAGCCGAGCAGCGCGCCCTCCGCGATGGCCGCCACGTCCTCGGCCGCCTCCACGGGCAGCGCGAACGCGGCCTTCTTGGTGCCGGTGAGGGCGCGGGCCGCGACACCGGCGGCCGTGCGCAGCACCTCGGCGGCGAACGTCTCGTCCTCGTCGGGGGCCGTGCCGAGTCCGACGGCCAGCACGACGGGTGCCTTCAGACCGGACGGCGACGGCAGCTTGGTCGCCTCGCCCTCGGCACCGGAGGCGCCCAGGGTCTCCAGGACGCCGGCGAGCTTGCCGCCGAACGCCTTGTCCACGGCCTCGGCGCCCGGTGCGACGACCAGACCCCCCTTGGGCCCGGTGCCCTTGGTGATGCCGACGACCACGGCGTCGGCGCGCAGCGTCGCGGCACCGGCAGTGCTGAGAGTCAGAGCAGTCACGGTGGTGAAGTCTCTCTTCCGTTGAGTTCTCGAGCCGAGGGATGGGTCGGCTGTGCCCCGGCGCATCGTAATTCGGCCGAGTTGGGCGCGGATACGAGCGTACGCGCGCGGAAGCGCTCCGATCACGGCGGCGGCAATTCACTCATCCGTGGTGTCTGTTCAATGTTTGCCCGCCAGACTGTGACCGCTCGGTCACACTCGGCGCGTCCGGGCAAGGGCGCACAGGGCTCCTTTGCACCATTTCCACAGGTCCTGCCGTGTGCGCACGCATAGGGAAGGGCCCCCATGAGGGGGGAACGTTGAAGAAGGCGAACCGGATGAGAACGGGCAGAACGGCCAAGGCACTGCTCACCGCCGGCCTCCTGGCGGCGGGCATACCCGCGGCCGGAGCCGACACCGCGGCGGTGTCCCCGCGCATCGACCTCCAGGTGCTCGTCCTGGACGACGGAGGCGGCGCGGTGCAGGCGCTGACGGCCCAGCTCCGGAGCATCGGACTGCCGTACCGGACGGTGCGGCTGGGCGACGCCGGGCGCCCGACGGTCGACGCGGCGTTCCTCGGTGACACGGTGAACGGGCGTCCCCGCGCCAGGTTCCAGGGCGTGATCGCGCCCGACGAGATCCCCTTCGGCTCGGCCGACTCCCCCGAGCAGACCGCGCTCGCGGCGTACGAGAAGACCTTCGGCATCCGCCAGATCGACGCCAGTACCTGGGCCCACCCCGAGGTCGGCCTCGACTACACGGACCGCGACGGCGGCTGGGCCGGGGTGCTCGACGGCGCCAGGACCCGGATCACACCGGAAGGGCTGGCGGGCCCCTTCGCCTACCTCGACGGAACGGTTCCCTTCGAGGACAACTCCGACGCGGTCGCGGAGAGTTACGGCTACGCGGGCCACCCCCGGGAGGGCTACACCAGCTATCTCACCGCGCCCACCGGCGGCTCCCTGGTCGGGTCCTACACCCACGACGGGCGCAGCGAACTCGTCGTCACCTTCGCCTACAACCAGTACCAGCAGCAGTTCCAGGTCCTGGCCCGCGGCATGGTGGAGTGGCTGACCCAGGGCGTCCACCTCGGGCAGAGCCGCGGCTACTTCGCCGTGCACGTCGACGACGTCTTCGCCCCGGACGCCCGCTGGGACACCGCGCGCCACTGCACACCGGGCGACTTCGACTGCGCCGGCGGGGGCGGCGCGACGAGCGACATCCGGATGACGGCGGCCGACGCGCAGTACGCCGCCCAGTGGGAGCGGTCCAGCGGATTCACCCTCGACCTGCTGTACAACGCGGGTTCCGGCGAGGAGTGGAAGGCCGAGAACGGCGGCACCGACGCGCTCACCGCCCAGCTCCTCGCCGACAGGGCCGCGTTCCGCTGGGAGAACCACACCTACACGCACGAGTTCCTCGGCTGCGTCCAGGACACCACCACGGTGCCCTGGAGCTGCGCGAAGAACGCGGACGGCAGCACCAAGTGGGTCAGCCGGAGCGACATCTCCGCCCAGATCAACAACAACTACCAGTGGGGCGTGCAGAAAGGCCTCCCGGTCGACCGCACCGAACTGGTCACCGGTGAGCACTCCGGCCTGAAGACCCTGCCGCAGCAGCCGCAGGACAACCCCAACCTGGCCGGCGGCCTCCTGGACGCCGGGGTCAGGTGGACCGGCAGCGACAACTCGCGCGAGCCGCAGCAGCGCCCGGTCGGCCAGGCCCTCACGGTGCCGCGCCACCCGATGAACGTGTACTACAACGTGGGCACCGCGGCCGAGATGACCGACGAGTACAACTGGATCTACACCGCGAAGGCGGACGGCGGCAGCGGGGTCTGCGAGAACAACCCGACCTCCACCTGTCTGCCGGGGCCGCTGCCCACCGCCACCGGGTACGCGTCGCACATCGTGCCCCAGGAGGCCGCCACCGCCCTGCGGCACGTGCTCGGCAACGACCCGCGCCCGCACTACGTCCACCAGTCCAACCTCGCCGAGGAGCGCCTCCTCTACCCGGTCCTGGACAAGGTGCTCGGCGACTACCGCGCCCTGTTCGCGGACAGCGCGCCCGTCGTCAGCCTGCGCCAGCGCGACATCGGCGCCGAACTGAGCCGCCAGGCCGCGTGGGCCCAGGCGGTCGCGGACGGCAAGGTCACTGCGTACCGCGTCGGCACCACCGTCACCGTCCAGGCGCCCTCGGGCGTGGCGGCACCCGTCACGGTCCCCGAGGGCACCCAGCAGCAACAGCTCCTCGGCACCACCGTGTTCGGCTCGCCGTACGCGGGCCGGCGCTCCGCCTGGTCCTCACCCGGACCGCTCCAGGCGGCGGTCACGCTGAGGCTTCCGGCCTGACGGCCGTCCGACATTCGCTGTCCAGGGGGGACACCCATGCCGAGCAGTGGCCGTCATGTCACCATGCTCACCGAAGGCACCTATCCGCACATCCACGGCGGTGTGAGCACCTGGTGCGACCAGCTCGTCCGCGGTATGCCGGAGGTCGACTTCAACGTCCTGGCCCTCACCGGGAGCGGCCGTGAGCCGGTCACCTGGGAGCTGCCGCCGAACGTGTACCGGCACACGGCGTTCCCCCTGTGGGGGCCGGCGCCGCGGCGCCGGCCCCTCCTCGGCAGGGAACGGCGCCGCTTCATAGACGTCTACGAGCGGTTCCTGCTCTCGATGCTCGACCCGGAGTCCGGCTGCGACTTCGGCCAGGGGCTGTACGCCCTGGCGCGGCTGGCCCGGGCCGGGCGCCTGTCGGGGGCGCTGCGCTCGGAGGCCGCGCTGCGGTCGCTGATGTGGATCTGGACCATGCCGCATCTGGAGACGGCCGCCGCGCGGCCCACCGTGCACGACGCCCTGACCGCCACCGACCTCCTGGAACACGCGCTGCGCCCGCTGAGCGCCCGCCTCCCGGAGGACTGCGTGGCGCACGCGGTCAGCAGCGGTCTCGCCACCCTGCCCGCGCTCGCCGCCCAGCACTTCGACGGCGTGCCCTTCCTCCTCACCGAGCACGGCATCTATCTGCGCGAGCGCTACCTCGGCTACCGCACCGGCGAGCAGAGCTGGCCGGTGAAGTCGCTGATCCTCGGCTTCTACCGCGAGCTCAACTCCACGGGGTACCGCCGGGCCGACCTCATCACCCCGTGCAACCAGTACAACCGCCGCTGGGAGGAGCGCGGCGGGGCGCCGGCCGACCGCATCAGGACGGTCTACAACGGCGTCGACCCCAGCCTCTTCCCGCACGCCGGCCCCGACCCGGCGGTGCCCACCCTCAGCTGGTGCGGACGTGTCGACCCCATCAAGGACCTGGAGACCCTGATCCGGGCGTACGCCATGGTCAGGGCGGAGCTGCCGCGGGTGCGGCTGCGGCTGTTCGGGCCGGTCCCGCAGGGCAACGCGGACTACCGCACGCGGCTGGAGAAGCTCGCCGCCGAACTCGGCGTCACCGACGGGATCACCTACGAGGGCCGGGTCAGCGATGTCGCCGGCGCCTACGCGGCGGGAAGCGTGGTGATGCTCTCCAGCATCAGCGAGGGGTTCCCCTTCTCGCTGATAGAGGCGATGTCCTGCGGGCGCGCCACCGTCTCCACGGACGTGGGCGGGGTGCGCGAGGCCGTCGGGGACGCGGGCCTGGTGGTCCCGCCGCGCGAGCCCGCGCTGATGGCGGAGGCCGCCCTGTCGCTGCTGCGCGACCACGAGCGGCGCGCGGCACTGGGCGCGGCGGCCCGCGCCCGGGTCGTCGAGCAGTTCACCCTCCACCGGTCCGTGGACGGCTTCCGCCGGATCTACCTGGAGCTCGCCGGGGCCCCGGAGCCCCTGCCCCGGTACGCGCCGCCCGTCGAGCGGCCCGCCGAAGTGCCGGCCGAGGTGCCCGCCGAGGTGCCGGGTGCGTCGGACGACTGGACGCTCGAACTCACCGACCCCTGGTACCGGGAGCTGGCGTCCGACGGGTCCGTCTGGTGAGCGGTTCGCTCTGGCTGGGCGCGGAGGGGCAGCACACCCTGCCCTTCATCCCGCGCCAGCGCCCCCACGGCACCGCCGCCGACCCCCTCGACGAACTGGCCGAGCGGATGGAGGAGTTGATAGCCGCCGCCGTCCACCCGGACGAGATCGCGGCCATCCTGGAGTCCGACGGCATGACCGACCCCCACATCCGTACCGCCTACGGCCGGCGGGACTCCTTCGAGCTCGCCGAGGACCTCTACGCGCGCGTGGAGCGCCGCTACCCGACGGCCGCGCCCCCGGCCGCCGACCCCTGGCACAGCTCCCTCGGCGCCTGCCTGCTGCGCGGGCTGGTCTTCGCCCTGCCCGGCCTCGCGTACGTCCTCGGCGCGCCGCTGCTCGCCGGTCCCGCGGACCGCTTCGGCCTGCCCTTCGGCACGGTCCCGCTGCTCGCCTCGGCCGTCACCGGCTGGGTGTGGAACCAGGGGCTCTCCCACCGGGCGTACACGTGGCTCGGCCTCGGCGACCGGCGCGCCGCGGGCGCCGCCCTGCGCACCGGGGCCCCGGTGGGGGCGGTGCTCGGCGCGCTGGTGGCGCTGGCGGTGAGCGGGCCCGGCGAACTGCCCGCGGCCGGCTTCGCCGCCGGGCAGGCGGTCTATCTGGCGGCGGCGACCGTGCTGCTCGTCCTGGGGCGCGAGCGGGACCTGCTGTACGCGCTGGCGCCGGTGGCGGCGGGCGCCGCCGCGGCCACCGCCACCGGCCTGCCCGACCCGGTACGCACTGGGCTGCTGCTTCTCTCGCTCGGCGCCGCGGCCGGCTTCGCCCGGCGCGCCCTGGCCGGCGCGGGCGGCGAGGCGGGCACGGCCGACGGCCGGCCGGGCCCGTCCCTGGCCGCCGCCGTCCCGTACGCGCTCTTCGGCCTGGGCACCGGGGTCCTGGTGCTCTGCGCGGCCGTCGGGGACGTGCCGGCCGGCGGGGCCGGGATCGCCGTGGCCGCGCCCTCGGCCGTCGCGCTCACCCTGAGCATGGGGCCCGCCGAGTGGCTGCTGTACCGCTTCCGCAGCCGGAGCCGGGCCGGGCTGCGGGCCCGCACCACCGCCCGCGGCTTCCGCCGGGCGACCGCCGTGACCACCGCGGTCTGCCTGGGCGGCTATCTCGCCGTGCTGTGCGGCCTCGCCTTCGCCGGCACCCTGCTGTGGCCCGGCGCCCCGGAACCCGGCGCGCTCCGGCTGACGGGCCTGCTGCTCACCGGCACGGTCCTGTGGACCGCGCTGCTGCTCCAGTCCTACGGCGCCGTCCGCGTCGCCGCCACGGTGTGCTGTGCGGCGGGCGGGGCGCAGGTGCTGGCCCTGGTGACCGGGGCGGGCCACCCGAGCACGGTCGGGCCGGTGGTGGCGGGCACCGCCGCGGTGGTGCTCGCCGCGCTGGCGGGGGCGCTGCTGGGACGGGCGACGGCCCACCGCGTATGACCGCAGCCGAGGCGGGGCCCGCGGCGGCCCCGCGCACAGGGAGAGAATCCACCCACACCATGCACACCACACCCGCCACACCGACCACGCCCGCCCCTTCCGCCCCGCGGCGGGAGCTCCTCGTCCCGTTCTACGACCACCCGGCCGACCGGCCCGACGCCTGGGAGACGCTGATCGCGGCGGCACCCCGGCTGTACGGGGTGGTGCTCAACCCCGCCAGCGGCGCCGGGCAGGCCCCCGACGCGGCGTTCGCCGAGGCGGCGGCCCGGCTGCGGAGAGCCGGCGTGCCCGTCCTGGGCTACGCGGACACGGACTACGGCCGCCGCCCCCACGCCGACGTCGTACGCGACCTGCTGAACCACCGCGACTGGTACGGGGCCGACGGCGCCTTCCTCGACCAGGCGGCCACCGACCCGGCGCTGCTCGGCCACTACCGCCGGCTCGCCGTGGCCGCCCGCGCCGCCGGGGCCCGCACCCTGGTCCTCAACCACGGCACCCACCCCGACCCCGGGTACGCCGCGCTCGCGGACCTGCTCGTCACCTACGAGGGCACCTGGGCGGCCTACCCGGGGGCGGGCGCCCCGGAGTGGACCCTGGCCCATCCGCCGGAGCGGTTCTGCCACCTCCTCTACGCGGCCCCGCCCGGCGTCCGGCCCGCCACGCCCGTGCACTGCGCGGTGCCGGGCGTGGCCCCGCACCCCTGGGGCACGCTGCCGCACCTCCTGGAGCACGCCCGATGACCCGCCGCCTCCCGCTCGCGCTGGTCCTGCTGCTGCTCCTGGTCGCGGGGTGCTCCTCGGCCCCGTCGGACGACGACGACAGACCGGGGCCGGACGAGTCCGCTCCGGCGCCGTCGGTGTCCGCGCCACGCCCCACCGGCGGGCACTGGCAGCCACGGCCCGGCCTCGCCTGGCAGTGGCAGCTCACCGGCGAGCTGGACCCGACGGTGGACGTACCGGTGTACGACGTCGACGGATTCCATGTGTCCCGGGCGCAGGTCGACGATCTGCACCGGCGTGGGCGCAAGGTGATCTGTTACGTGTCCACCGGCGCCTGGGAGGACTTCCGTCCGGACGCCGGCCGGTTCCCCGCGTCGGTGCTGGGCAGGCCCAACGGCTGGAAGGGTGAGCGCTGGCTCGACGTCCGCCGTACGGACGTGCTGGGGCCGCTGATGACCCGGCGGTTCGACATGTGCCGGGAGAAGGGGTTCGACGCGGTCGAGCCGGACAACATGGACGGCTACGCCAACGAGACCGGCTTCCCGCTCACGGCCGCGCAGCAGCTCGCGTACAACCGGCTGGTCGCGCGGCTCGCCCACGACCGGGGCCTGGCGGTCGGACTGAAGAACGACCTCGACCAGATCCCGGAGCTGGTGGGGGAGTTCGACTTCGCGGTGAACGAGCAGTGCGTGGAGTTCGGCGAGTGCGAGGCGCTGGGCGCGTTCACCCGCGCCGGGAAGGCGGTCTTCCACGTCGAGTACGACAAGGGGCCCGCCACGTTCTGCGAGGTGGCGCGGAAGCTGGGACTGAGCTCCATGCGGAAGGAGTCGGAGCTGGGGACGTGGCGCCGGCCGTGCCCGAGGGGGTCCTAGCTCGTCCCCAGTGCCGCCACGATCAGCGCCGTCGTCGTGGCCGTCTCCGCCAGCGCGCCGAACACGTCTCCCGTCACCCCGCCGAAGCGGCGTACGCAGTGGCCCAGGAGCAGCTGGGCCGCCGTCAGGGCCGCCAGGAGCGCCAGGGTGTGGTGGAGGGCCGCGCCGGGGCCCAGCGCCAGCCCGGCCGCCGCCGCGCACCCCGCCGCCACCAGTACGGCCACCCCGCCCGCCGCCCGCCACGGC
>NZ_JBJHPC010000218.1:0-11082 GCF_045257485.1 Streptomyces sp. YS-3
CCCTCCCCCCTCAAGGAGTGACCACCATGCGCACCCGCACCCTCGGCACCACTGGCCCCCAGGTCTCCGCCCTCGGCCTCGGCTGCATGGGCATGTCCGCGCTGTACGGCGACGCCGACCGGGCCGAGTCGATCGCCACCATCCACGCCGCCCTGGACGCGGGCGTGACCCTGCTCGACACCGGCGACTTCTACGGCATGGGCCACAACGAACTGCTCATCGGCGAGGCGCTGCGCGGCGCGTCCGCCGCCGCCCGCGAACAGGCCCTCACCAGCGTCAAGTTCGGCGCCCTGCGCGACCCCGACGGCGGCTGGGCCGGGTACGACGGCCGCCCCGAGGCGGTGCGGAACTTCGCGGCGTACTCGCTCCAGCGCCTCGGCGTCGACCACATCGACGTCTACCGCATCGCCCGGCTCGACCCGGACGTCCCGGTCGAGGAGACCGTCGGCGCCATCGCGGAACTGGTCGAGGCCGGTCACGTACGGCACATCGGGATGTCCGAGGTCGGCGCGGACACCCTGCGCCGGGCCGCGGCCGTCGCCCCCATCTGCGACCTCCAGATCGAGTACTCGCTCATCTCCCGCGGCATCGAGGACGAGATCCTGCCGACCGCGAAGGAGCTGGGCATCGGGATCACCGCGTACGGCGTGCTCTCGCGCGGGCTGATCAGCGGGCACTTCACCCGCGACCGGCGGCTGGCGGCCAACGACTTCCGCGGTATGAGCCCCCGCTTCCAGGGCGAGAACCTCGACCGCAACCTGGACCTCGTCGACGCGCTGCGGAAGGTCGCCGAGCACCAGGGCGTCTCGGTCGCGCAGATCGCGATCGCCTGGGTGATGGCGCAGGGCGAGCGGTTCGGCGCGGACGTGGTGCCGCTGGTCGGCGCCCGCCGCCGGGACCGGCTGGCCGAGGCGCTGGGCGCCCTGGACGTCACCCTCGACGCCCGTGACCTGGCCGCCATCGAGGCGGCGGTCCCGGCCGGGGCCGCCGCGGGCGAGCGTTACCCGGCGGCGCAGATGGCGCATCTGGACAGCGAGCACTGAGTTGTCCACAGGGCCCGGCCCGGTGGCGGACCCGGCGGGTAACGTCAAGGTCATGAGTACGGAACCCCTGACCGCCGAGCGCATCCTCGAAGCGACCGAGGAGGTGCTGCGCCGCCACGGCCCGGCGAAGGCCACGGTCGTCGATGTCGCCCGCCAGCTCGGCGTCAGCCACGGCAGCGTCTACCGCCACTTCCGTACGAAGTCGGCGCTGCGGGAGGCCGTCACCAAGCGCTGGCTGGACCGCACGACGCGCGAGCTCGCCGCCATCACCGAGGACGAGCCGCGGGAGGCGGAGGCGACGCTGCGCGCGTGGCTGGCCGCGCTCTTCGAGGCCAAGCGCCGCAAGGCGGGCGACGACCCCGAGCTCTTCGCGACGTACGAGGTGCTGCTCGCGGAGACCAGCACGGTGGTCGAGGAGCACATCACCGAGCTGGTCGCCCAGCTCGCGCGGATCGTCCACCGGGGCGTCGAGCGGGGCCAGTTCACATCGCTGGGGCCGGACGAGCGGATGGCGCGGGCGGTCTTCGACGCCACCAACCGCTTCCACGACCCGGCGTACGCGCCGCAGTGGCTGCGGCCGGAGATCGAGGCGGACTTCACGGCCCTGGTGGACCTGGTGGTGCACGGCCTGCGGGCGGACCGGGGGTGACGGCGGGTGCGGCCGGTGCTACCAGCGGGTGTGGTCCACGGTCGCCGTGCCCGAGCCGGCCGAGAGGTCGATGAGGCGGTCCGAGGCGGGGTCGCGCAGGGAGTCGTCGATGTGGCGGGTGCCCGAGCCCTTGCTGCCCGTGATCCGGTAGTGCGAGCCGATGGGCAGGAAGAGTTCGACGTTGCCCGAGCCCGTGGCGGCGGTGACCTTCCGGGGCGCGGTGACGAACTCCAGCTCGGCGTGGCCGGACCCGGAGCGCACCTCGGCCCCGGCGGAGCCGATCGCGGCGCCGCTGACCGAGCCGGAGCCCACGACGGCCTTCAGCGGGCCGCGCACCCCGTAGAGCTTGACGGTGCCGGAGCCGCCATGCACGTCGATGGGGCCGGTGAGGCCGCTGACGCGGACGCCGCCGGAGCCGCTGCGCACGGTGAGGCCGACCCCGGCCGGGACGGTCAGGTCGAGCTGGACCGAGCAGCCCAGGCTGGTGACGGCGAACCGGCCGTCGCACTCGGGCCGCAGCCTGAGGGTGTCGCCGTCCCACTCCTTGCGGACCTTCGGCTTGCGCAGCGACCAGGAGAGCCGTTCCTGGACGCGGACCTCGCCCTCGGCGCCGGGGACCACGGTCAGCTCGGCGTTTCCCGCGTCGACCTCGACGGTCCTGACCGGGTGGCGGTCGCTGGTCTCGACGCTGGTGTGGCTGGTGGTCTGGCGTGCGAGCTGGGCGTACACCTCGATGCCGAGCGGCGCCACGACGAACAGCGCGCTGAGCACGGCGACCAGGATCCACCGGCCCCGGTGCCGGGGGCGGGGCAGGCCGGGGTCCCGGTCGGGGCGGCTGTCCGGGCCGGGCCGGACGTCGGCGCTCATGAGCCGCCGTCCAGGAAGCGCAGGACGGCGAGGACGCGGCGGTGGTCGCCCTCGGCGACCGGCAGGTCGAGCTTGGCGAAGATGTTGTTGATGTGTTTGGCGACGGCGCTCTCGCCCACGACCAGCTGCTCGGCGATGCCCGCGTTGGAGCGGCCCTCGGCCATCAGGGCGAGGACCTCCCGTTCGCGCGGGGTGAGGCGTTCCAGCGGGTCGGTGCCGCCGCCCCGGCGCAGCAGCAGCTGGGCGACGACCTGCGGGTCCAGCGCGGTCCCGCCGCCGGCCACCCGCCGCAGGGCGTCGACGAACTCCTCGACGTCGGCGACGCGCTGCTTGAGCAGATAGCCGATGCCGCCGGACCGGGCGCTGAGCAGATCGGCCGCGTACCGCTCCTCCACGTACTGGGAGAGCAGCAGGACGGCGGTGTCCGGCCACTGCTGACGGATCATCAGAGCCGCGCGGACGCCTTCGTCGGTGTAGCCGGGCGGCATCCGGACGTCGACGAGGGCCAGCTTGGGGCGGTGTTCCTCGACGGCCGCGAGCAGCCCGTCGGCGTCCTCCGTCTCGGCGGCGACCTCGAACCCCGCCATCTCCAGGACCTTGACGAGTCCTATTCGCAGCAGTACCGAATCCTCGGCGATCACAGCCCGCACGGCAGCTCCACGGTGATGACGGTCGGACCCCCGAGGGGGCTGTTGATGTGGATGGTCCCGTCCACGGACCCCACGCGCTTGGCGAGGCCGCGCAGCCCGGTCCCGGCGGCGGCGTCCGCGCCCCCGGCGCCGTTGTCGCCGACGGTGAGGCACAGCAGTTCGCCCCGGCGCCGCACCCGCACGGAACAGCGCGTCGCCCGGGCGTGCTTGGCGACGTTCGCCAGCGCCTCGGAGACGACGAAGTAGGCGACGGCCTCGACGGTGGGCGCGGGGCGCCGGTCCAGGTCGACGCTGAGCTCGACCGGCAGCGGGGCGCGGGCGGCGATGCCGGAGAGCGCCGCGTCCAGGCCCCGGTCGTCCAGGACGGCCGGGTGCAGCCCGCGCACCAGGTTGTTGAGCTCCTCGATGGCCTCCTTGGCCTCGCGGTGCGCCTCGTCGATGACGGCCCGGGCCTCGGGCGGCAGGTCGGTGAGGGTGGCGCGGGCCAGGCCCAGGTTCATGGCGAGGGAGACCAGGCGCTGCTGGGCGCCGTCGTGCAGATCGCGTTCGATGCGGCGGCGTTCGGCGTCGGCGGCGTCCAGGACCCCGGCGCGGCTCTCGGCCAGGGTCTCCACGCGCCGCGCCAGCTCCTTGGCCCGGCTGGGGCCGAGCAGGGCGGCGGCGGCGTAGCCGTCGAGCCGGACGGCCGCCGCGGTGAACCAGGGCGTGACGAGCAGGAGCAGCACCCCGGCGGCGGTGAACAGGGCGTACGCCCGCGTCCAGTCGGGCAGCCCCGCGTTCAGCGGCGCCGCCCACAGCCAGGACAGTACGAAGGCGCAGACGAGGCCCGTGACCCAGCCGCCGACCACCAGGACGCCGGCCGCGGCGGCGAGCGGGGCGACGAGGAGGTGGTAGCCGTACTGCCGCCAGGTCGCCTCCGACCGCAGCCGTTCGACGAGCCCGCGCCAGGTGAAGGCGCGGCCGTGCCGGACGATGCCGGGCACGTCGAGGCCGAGCAGCGACCAGAAGCGGCTGCGCTGGAGCGTGGTGAGGAGCGGACTGAGGAGGAGCACGAAGAGCAGGGCGCCGGGGGTGTGTCCGGGCGCGAGGACCAGATACGTGACCGCGCCCGCGGCGGGCAGCGCGAGCGGTATGCCCGCCACCGCGAAGGCGGTGTTGCGCCAGGCCCACGCCGACCACGGGGCGTGCGCGGCGGCCCAGTCGGTCGCGCGCCGCAGCGGGCCGGGAGTTGCCATGCGCTTACGGTAAACGCCCAGCTCGGGGCGGTGCCATCACGTTACTGCCCGCCCGGGGGTGCAGCTGGCACCACCCCCGGTCCGGACCGTCGCGTTACTGATCCCAACGGCCGGGCAGGCGAGGCTTGTTGCCGTGTCCGGCGGACTGGCCGCCGGGCCGGAAGGAGACCGCCGCCATGACGCTCGTCGCCCCGCAGATCCGTATCCGCCGGCCGCGCCTGGCGACGCTGCTGACGGGGGCGGGGGTCGTGCTGGTGCCGTGGATGGTGGTCCTGGCGAAGACGCTGCCGTCGACGGTGGAGGTGTCCAACTGGCCGCTGGCCTGGATAGGTCTGGACGCGGCGCTCGCCGCGGGGCTCGCGGGGACCGGGGTGCTGCTGCGGCGCGGCGACCCGCGGGCGCAGGCCGCGGCGGCTGCGACGGGGGCGCTGCTGGTGATGGACGCGTGGTTCGACATCACGACGTCGCCGCCGGGTCCCCAGCTCGCGACGGCGGTCGCGCTGGCGGTGTGCGCGGAGCTGCCGCTGGCGGTGGCGTGCGGGGCGGTTGCGCGGCGGCGCGCGTAGGACTTCACCTGCGGGCGGTGGGGGGCTGGTCGCTCCCCACGTACCAAAAGGCCTGGTCCCGTACGGTACGGGACCAGGCCTTTTGCCTTGAGGGGCGCGGGGAACTGCGCGACCAGCCCCCCACGCACCCGCAGACGAACTAGCAGCCCAGAAGCCGCGCGCCCAGGTACGACTGGATCTGGTCCAGGGAGACCCGCTCCTGGGACATCGTGTCCCGCTCGCGGACGGTCACCGCGTTGTCGTCGAGCGTGTCGAAGTCGACGGTGACGCAGAACGGCGTACCGATCTCGTCCTGGCGGCGGTAGCGGCGGCCGATCGCGCCCGCGTCGTCGAACTCGATGTTCCAGTTCTGCCGCAGGTCCGCCGCGAGCCCCTTCGCCTTCGGCGAGAGCTGCGGGTTGCGCGAGAGCGGCAGCACCGCGACCTTGACCGGCGCCAGGCGCGGGTCGAGGCGCATCACGGCGCGCTTCTCCATGACGCCCTTGGCGTTGGGCGCCTCGTCCTCGTTGTAGGCGTCGAGGAGGAAGGCGAGCATGGAGCGGCCGACACCGGCGGCGGGCTCGATGACGTACGGGGTCCAGCGCTCACCGGCCTCCTGGTCGAAGTACGACAGGTCGCTGCCGGAGGCCTTGGCGTGCGCCGAGAGGTCGTAGTCGGTGCGGTTGGCGACACCCTCAAGCTCGCCCCACTCGCTGCCGCCGAACTGGAAGCGGTACTCGATGTCGGCGGTGCGCTTGGAGTAGTGGGAGAGCTTCTCCTTCGGGTGCTCGTACCAGCGCATGTTCTCCTCGCGCAGGCCCAGGCCCGTGTACCAGTTCCAGCGCTCCTGCATCCAGTATTCCTGCCACTGCTCGTCCTCGCCCGGCTTGACGAAGAACTCCATCTCCATCTGCTCGAACTCGCGGGTGCGGAAGATGAAGTTGCCGGGCGTGATCTCGTTGCGGAAGGACTTGCCCATCTGCGCGATGCCGAAGGGCGGCTTCTTGCGCGAGGTCTGCTGGACCTGGCCGAAGTTGGTGAAGATGCCCTGCGCGGTCTCGGGACGCAGGTAGGCGACGGAGCCGCTGTCCTGGGTGGGGCCGAGGTGGGTGGAGAGCAGACCCGAGAAGTTCTTGGGCTCGGTGAAGGTGCCCTTGTTGCCGCAGTTGGGGCAGTTGAGCTCGGCGAGGCCGTTCGCGGGCTCCTTGCCGTGCTTCTCCTCGTACGCCTCGATCAGGTGGTCCGCGCGGAACCGCTTGTGGCAGGAGGTGCACTCGGTGAGCGGGTCGGTGAAGGTGGCGACGTGGCCGGAGGCCTCCCAGACCTCGGTGGCCAGGATCACCGACGAGTCGATGCCGACGACGTCCTCGCGCGAGGTGACCATGTAACGCCACCACTGGCGCTTGAGGTTCTCCTTCAGCTCGACACCCAGCGGCCCGTAGTCCCAGGCGGCGCGCTGACCACCGTAGATCTCGCTGCACGGGTAGACGAAGCCACGGCGCTTGCTCAGGTTGACGATGGTGTCGATCTTGTCGGCGGCCACGTTGCTCTCTTCATTACGACGACGACGAACGGCGAATGCTTCAGATTAGCGGCGGCCTCCACCCCTGGATCAAATCGGTATCCCGTCAGGCATCGCGGCACCGCCCGGAGCGGCGGTCCCACCCGAGCTTGTTGACAATCGTTTCCACTTTTGTTGAAAATGACTGTCATGAACGTACGACGCCTCATACCGGCCGCCGCCCTCTCCACCACCGTGGTGCTCGGCCTCGGCGCCCTGACCGCCTGCTCGAACGCCGACGCGGGCTCGGGCCGCAAGGACGGCAAGCTGGACGTGGTGACGTCGTTCTATCCGATGCAGTACCTGGCGGAGCGCATAGGCGCCGGCCACGTCTCCGTACGCAGCCTGACGAAGCCGGGCGTCGAGCCGCACGACCTGGAGCTCAGCCCCCGGCAGACCGCCTCCCTCGGCGAGGCCGGTCTGGTCGTCTACCTCAAGGGCGTCCAGCCCGCCGTGGACAAGGCCATCGCCCAGTCCGGCGCCAAGCACACCGTCGACGCCGCCGGGCTCACCAAGCTGGAGGACCACGGCACCGAGGTCGGCCACGGCCACGAGGGCGAGGAGCACCACGGCGGGAGCGAGGCCGGCGCCGACCCCCACGTCTGGCTGGACCCGGTCAAGTACGCCGAGGTCGCCCAGGGCGTCGGCAAGGCCCTGGAGAAGGCCGACCCCGACAACGCGGCCGACTACGAGAAGAACACCGCCGCGCTGGTCAAGGACCTCGGCGCGCTGAACGAGAAGTTCGCGGCGGGTCTGAAGACCACCGCCACCAGGACCTTCATCACCACCCACTCCGCCTTCGGCTACCTCGCCGAGCGCTACGGCCTGACCCAGGAGGGCATCGCGGGCATCGACCCCGAGGCCGAGCCGAGCCCCGCCCGGGTCAAGGAGCTCCAGTCCATCGCGAAGAAGGAGCACGTCGACACGGTGTTCTTCGAGACGCTGGCCAGCGACAAGACCGCGAAGACCCTGGCGAAGGACACCGGCCTGAAGACGGATGTCCTGGACCCGCTGGAGGGCATCACCAAGAAGTCCAGGGGCGAGGACTACCTCCAGGTGATGGAGTCCAATCTGGCCGCGCTCCAGAAGGCGCTCGGCGCGAAGTGAGCACCCCCCAGTCCGCATCCGGCACATCGGAGGCACCAGTGATGGACCCCACGACGGAACCCGTCATATCCCTGCGCGCGGCCACGGCGACGCTCGGCTCGCGCCCGGTGCTGCGCGGCATCGACCTCACCGTCGGACGCGGCGAGGTCGTCGCCCTGCTCGGCGCCAACGGCTCCGGCAAGTCCACCGCCGTGCGCTCGGTGATCGGCCAGGTGCCGCTGACCGGGGGCCACGTCGAGCTCTTCGGTACGGAGCTGAAGCGCTTCCGGGACTGGGCGCGCGTCGGATACGTACCGCAGCGCACCACCGCCGCCGGCGGGGTGCCCGCGACCGTCCGCGAGGTCGTCGCCTCGGGGCGGCTGTCCCGTACGAAGCTGGGGCTGCTCTCCCGGGCGGACCGGGCGGCCGTGGCCCGGGCCATCGAGCTCGTGGGCCTCGCCGACCGGGCCAGGGACTCGGTGAACGCCCTCTCCGGCGGCCAGCACCAGCGCGTCCTGATCGCCCGCGCGCTCGCCTCCGAGCCCGAGCTGCTGATCATGGACGAGCCGATGGCGGGCGTCGACCTGGCCAGTCAGGAGATCCTCGCCTCGACCCTGCGCGAGCAGGTGGCGGGCGGCGCGACCGTACTGCTCGTCCTCCATGAACTCGGCCCGCTGGAGCCCCTGATCGACCGCGCGGTGGTGCTGCGCGACGGCTGTGTCACCCACGACGGGCCGCCGCCCAAGGCCACCGGCCAGCACGCCCTGCCGGGCCACGACCACGTCCACCCCCACTCGGCCGTCGAGCCGATCCGCACAGGACTGCTGAGCTGACCATGGAAATCCTCCAGACCGCCTTCATGCAGCGGGCGCTCATCGCGGCCGTCCTGGTCGGCATCACCGCGCCCGCCGTCGGCATCTACCTCGTCCAGCGCCGCCAGGCCCTGATGGGCGACGGAATCGGCCATGTCGCCATGACCGGCGTGGGCCTCGGCTTCCTGCTCAACACCAGCCCGGTGTGGATGGCGACGCTCGTCTCCGTCCTCGGCGCCATGACGATGGAGCTGATCCGCGCGTACGGCAAGACGCGCGGCGACATCGCGCTGGCCATGCTCTTCTACGGCGGTATGGCCGGCGGTGTGCTGCTGGTCAACCTCTCGGACACCGGCTCCAACGCCAACCTCTCCTCGTACCTCTTCGGCTCGCTCTCCACCGTCTCCGACTCGGACGTCACCTCGATCTGCGTGCTCGCCGCGTTCGTGGTGCTCGTCACCGTCGGGCTGCGGCGCCAGCTCTTCGCGGTGAGCCAGGACGAGGAGTTCGCGCGGGTCACCGGGCTGCCGGTGCGGGCCCTGAACCTGCTGGTCGCGGTCACCGCCGCGATCACGGTGACGGTGGCGATGCGGGCCGTCGGGCTGCTCCTGGTGAGCGCGCTGATGGTGGTACCGGTCGCGGCGGCGCAGCAGGTCTCGCGCTCCTTCGCGGTGACGTTCGTCCTCGCGGTGGTCATCGGCACCACGGTCACCCTGGCCGGAACCGTCACCTCGTACTACCAGGACGTGCCGCCCGGCGCGACGATCGTGCTCCTCGCGATCGGCGCGTTCATCGCCCTGACCGCGCTCGCCGCGCCCCTGGCGCGCAGGCGCGCGCGGGTGGCCGAAACCGCCGCACGGCAGTGCACCCTGGAGGTACCGGGGTCGCGTACCGCGCCCGACGAGGCCACGGTCTGACCCCGACCTGGCAGAATGGCCCGACGATGTGAGCGGGCGACGGTTAGAGGGAGGCACCTGTGGCGACGGCTGGACCACCCGTACGCGGCCGGTCGACCAAGCAGCGGGCCGCCGTGGCGGCGGCCCTCGACCAGGTGGACGAGTTCCGCAGCGCGCAGGAACTGCACGACATGCTCCGGCACCGGGGCGACTCGGTGGGGCTCACCACCGTCTACCGCACCCTGCAGTCGCTCGCCGACGCGGGCGAGGTCGACGTGCTGCGCACCAGCGACGGCGAGGCCGTCTACCGGCGCTGCTCCTCCGGTGACCACCACCACCATCTGGTCTGCCGGATGTGCGGCAAGGCCGTGGAGGTCGAGGGCCCGGCGGTGGAGAAGTGGGCCGACGCGATCGCGGAGCAGCACGGCTTCGTGAACGTGGCGCACACCGTGGAGATCTTCGGCACCTGCGCGGAGTGCGCGGCGGCCGGGGAGCAGCAGCCCGGGTGACCTAGGGCGCACGAAGCGGACATACGCCCTCGAAGGGCCCGGCAGGACGGTGGAATCCACCGACCCGCCGGGCCCTTTCGCGTACCCCGGAAACGGAGCACTGCAGACCGGTTGTCCCGTTCGCCGGCGCCGGGCGGGGCGTTCCGGCCGCGTCGCGGCCACCAGCACCCGTCCACTTCCGGCCGTACACCGTCACCCGGCCGGCCTCCAACTCGCCTTTGAACGCAGGTCAGATGGGTAGGACGCGGGAAGTACCCGGCCCGCTCCGCGAACGCTTTGGGCCAGACTCCATCCGTACTAAAGAAACCGTCGGGTTGGTTTCTATACAATCTGATCCTTGGCTCCTGTCCTCAGAAGCCCTCTTCCTGCGTGACTTCTTCCTGCGCGACAACGGAGTGACACCATGAGCAAGCAGCAACGGGCTGAGCGGACACGTAAGACGCTGATCCTCGCCGCGGCCGAGGTGTTCGACCGGGACGGTTTCGCCCCGTCCTCACTGACCGCGATCAGCACCCGGGCGGGCGTCAGCAACGGGGCGCTGCACTTCCACTTCGTCAGCAAGAACGCCCTGGCCGAGGCGGTGGGCGAGCACGCGATGGCGTCCCTGCGGCAGATCGCGCCGCCGCGCGGGGACGACCACGGCCGGGCGCTCCAGGTCCTCGTGGACACCACCCACGCGCTGGCGTTCCGGCTCGGTGACGACGTGGTGCTGCGGGCCGGGTTCGGGCTCAGCTCGGACGCGACCTGGAAGGGCACCACGGATCTGCGCCAGTACTGGGTGGACTGGGTCGGCGACGTACTGGCCGGGGCGGCGGCCGAGGGCGCGCTCGCCGAGGGGGTCGTGGTGGAGGACGCCAAGGCGGTGATCGCGGCGACCACCGTCGGCTTCGAGGCGATGGGCCGCAGCCAGCCGCGCTGGTCCTCGCGGCAGATGTTCGGCAAGTTCTGGGGGCTGCTGCTGCCCCGCCTCGCCCGGGCCGACGCGCTCGGGTCACTGAAGCCCGACGGCAGCCCCGGCCTGACCGCCGCGATGCCGGCGTAGGAACCTCCTGCCGCCGGTGGCCTCCCACCGGTCACCCGCGACCTGCCGGGTGCTCCCCGCGCGGGGAACGCCACGCGGCCTGTCCGGCGGACAGGCCCCGTTCGTCTCGTCGCACACCCCGCCGGGGTCCGGGCGCCCGGGTGGGTCCGTGTCCCGCCCCCCGACGGGGCACGGACCCACCCGGGCG
>NZ_JBJHPC010000219.1:0-11078 GCF_045257485.1 Streptomyces sp. YS-3
GCCCTCGGGCGGGCGGGCGCGGTCCTTGAGCTGGTACACCTGGCTGCGCACGACGGCGCCATGGTAGGGGCTGAGCGCTTCGTCCACGTCGTCGCACGCCTCGGGGATGACGGTCGTGAGGTGCTTGATGTATTCGCGGAGCATGTGGCACAGCGGGAACTCATGGGTGGGACCGGTGTAGTCGACCTCGTACCAGTTGGGGTGCGGGTCGAACGCGGAGCCCGCGCCCCGGCCGTCGAGGACGGGGACGATGTCGTGCTGGTTGGTGATGCTGGCGACCCAGGTGCGCGGATCGGCGGGCTTCTTGTTGTCGACCGGCGAGCCGACGGTCACGACGTGCGTGACCCGGTAGGCGCGGCAGAACTCCTCGTTCTGCGCGAGGTTCATCAGGGCGATACCGCCCTCGCTGTGGCCGATCAGCGCGACCTCTGCGCCCCGCGGAATGCCGTAGTCCGCAAGGGCCAGCAGGATCGAGCGGGTGTAGGGCGAGTCGGCCATGAACAGGTTGCGCCAGGCCCCGATGAAGTCCTGCGGGGAGTCGTTGCGGGGGCGGCCCGGAGCCATGCCGGGTGCCTGCAGGACGTAGCGGACGACGCCGTCGGGACCCCGCACGTTCTGTACGAGGATGCGCCCGTCGGTGCGGAGCGCCTCGATGTTCCCCAGGAACCCGAGGAAGGACCCCTCTGCGGCGATGAGCTGCCGCTCCTGGTCGGAGAGGTCCACCGGCTCGGCGGCGCCCTCCCCCTTGTCCATGGCCGCCAGATGGGCGGCGCTGATGCCGTGCAGCGGGTCCGCGGACAGTTCCCGCCCGGCGGCGAGCGCCCAGCCGGTCTCGTCGTTCTGCGGATCCTCGTCCAGCAGGGCGCGAATGGCGAGAAGTTCCGCCATCAGGGGCGCGAGTCCGGACAGCGCGCGCTGGGCGCCCTTGTCCCGGAACAGGGCGCGCAGGGCCCGTACGGCCTCCAGGTCGCGGTCGGCGGTGACCGCGACCATCAGCCGGCGCATGCCGGGGTCGCGTTCGAACTCGGGGTGGTCGACCAGCACGGCGGCGATCCTCAGCCGCAGCGAGGTGACGGCGACCAGCGCGGCCAGGCTCTCCCGGCCCAGCACCTCCCCGGCCGCGCCGAGCACCTGTCCCATGCCCTTGGGCGCGGTGATCGCCGAGCCACCCAGGCCCTGTTTGTTCGTCAGGGCCCGCAGCAGCGCCCACTGGGCGGCGAGGCCGGTGCGGGGCCGACGGCGGGCGGAGGCGGTCAGTGACGGTGCGAACAGCGCGCCGCTGGTGCGCGCTGACACCGCGCGGATGCCTTCGGCGACCTCGACCACATCCCGCGCGCACCGGCGCAGCAGCTCCCGGTCGTCCTCGCCGTCCGGCGTGGGCCGTCCGGGTGCGTGGCCGTCCGCTCGCATCCCTCGCTCCCTACCTCGACACCTACGGCGACGGCACGGCTCGCGCGTACGACGACGTCTGCCGACCGGGCCCGTGCCGCGGGACACGTCCCGGGCCTGGTCCCATCGTCGACCAGGGACTCCGAGCCCGCACCTCCATCCCGACCTCCACCCCTACCTCCGTCCATACGTTCCTCCATCCGTCCCTCCACCCCTTCATCCATCCAGGTAGAGCATGTCGCCGGAGGCCGTCCCGCCCGTCGCGCCTGAGCTCGGGGGGCGTGTCTCTTGCGCATAATCGCCGCACATGACTCCCTGCACTCCCCCACTCGTGGCAGGACCGTCCTCCGGGCCTCCGGGAGGGTCTCCCTCCCCGCTCGTGGGAGGTACGCCATGAGCGCGTCCCTCGAACACGCGGAAGGCCCGCGGGCCCCGCTTCCCGACACCGTCCCGGTCGGCCTGCCGCTGCGCACCGGCTACCTGCTGACGCTCGTGGTGGGACCGCTGGCCGTGCTGGCCGTGGCACTGCCCGCCGCCCTGGTCGGCGGCTGGGGGCCGCGCTGGTACGACGCGGTCCTCGGCGCCGGAATGTACGCCCTGTCCATCATGGGCATCACGGCGGGCTACCACCGGCACTTCACCCATCTGTCGTTCAAGGCGAAACGCCCCCTGCGGATCGCCCTGGGGCTCGCGGGCGGGCTCGCCATGGAGGGCCCGGTGACGATGTGGGTGGCCGAGCACCGGCGCCACCACCAGCACGCGGACCGGGAGGGCGACCCGCACTCGCCATGGAAGTACGGCACCACCCGCCGGGCCCTGCTCAAAGGCCTCTGGCACGCCCAGGTCGGCTGGTTCGCCTCCTCGCCGGTCCGCTCCCACTACCCGCGCTACGCACCCGATCTGCTCGCCGACCCCGACGTGCGCCGTCTGGACCGCTGCTACCCCCTCACCATGGCCGCCTCACTCGGGCTGCCGCCGGCGCTCGTCCTGGCGGTGACCCACGACTGGAGGACGGCAACAGTCACCCTCCTCTGGGCGAGCCTGGTCCGCTACGCCGTCGTCCACCACGTCACCTGGTCCGTGAACTCCGTGGCGCACGCCTTCGGCAGCCGCAACTACCGCACCCGCGACCAGTCCCGGGACGTGGCCTGGGTCGCGCTGCTGACCTTCGGCGAGGGCTGGCACAACCTCCACCACGCCGACCCCAACAGCGCCCGGCACGGCGGCCTGAAGGGCCAGCCCGACCTCACGGCATGGCTCATCGCGCGGTTCGAGCGGTGGGGCTGGGCCTACGACGTGCGCTGGCCGGACGCACGGCGGATCGCCGCACGACTGCGCACGGAGACGACCGCGCAGCGCACACCGCACACCCGGGCCCTCGGGGAGTAACCCTGGAGCCGCCGGGTGGATCCGTAGCCGGCCAACTGGCTACCGTGCGTCGAGCCACCTCCGGCCATGCACGAGCTCGCCAGAGGTCCATCGCGTTCTGGCTTCCGCGATGCGCTCGAAGAGGTTGCGGGTGAGCTCGATGCCCACTCCGGGCTTCTCACTCCGGACACCGTCGACTACGAGTCCGATGCGGTGAGGGAATCAGAATCATGGGAAGACCTGCCGCCTGCCCTCAGTGCTGCCACCGCGGCCACGGGGTGGTCCGCGTAGAAGCGGAAGGCGCTGGCCTCGGCATGCTGGCCAAGGACGCGTACATACCGCAGCGGCCCGGTGAGCTCGACGGTGACCGTGGTCAGGCCGCCCACAGCCACGTCGACCACAGCAGTCCTGTCCGCGGCGGCGGGTTTGCCATGCGCGAATGCCCGGTCCAGACGGACGGCGGCTATACGGTTGGCTGGGATGCGAATGTCCAGCAGGGCTCCGTAGCGCAGGCGCAGCGAGCCGTCGGCGCCGACCACATGCGGGCGGACCACGCATGAGGCGTGCAGGGCCAGAATGAAGTAGCAGCCCCAGATGTCGAGAACGAGTGCGGCGGCCTGCACCACCGGCCAGGGGATCACGTAAGCGAAAGCGACGGTCTCCACGACGCAAACGAAGAACAAGCCGTACATGGTCGCGGTCTGGGCCGACGCGTACGGAACGGCGTGGTCGCCGTCGTGGACACCGTGCGGGCCGCGGCGGGTTACCCAACGCAAGAAGCTGGTCGCGAGGCTGATTTCGTGACTCATCAGCATACGCACGGACGCCGGGACGTTGTCAGCGATCGCGGCCCGGAACGCGGAGTGACGAGGGAGACCCTCGCGACGGTGCCGCCGGTAGTCGAACAGAAGCAGTGCGGTAGCCGCGGCCAGGAGCGCGAGCCCGGCCACTTCCATCGCCAGCCACGCGGCCGGGGCTATTCGCACCCCGCCAACGACACAGAGAACGAGGACAAGTTCGCACGGCGCGACCGCGGCGAAGCCCCAACACACGGCCTTCCTCAACGCCTTCACCCGGCACGCTCCTTGAGCAGCTCGATGGCGCGGCGCACAGCTGCCGCCTGGGCAGCAGTGAATTCCGCCAAGAGGGCGTCTGCGAAACCACCCTCCTCGCCTGCTCCGCCCTTGCCTCCCGCAGCGATCATCACTTGCGCCGCGTCATCCGGGATGCTCTCGACGATGGCCCGGGCGGTCTCCTCCACCCGTGGATCGTCCCCGGCCGCTTCTGCCAAGGCGTCCATCTGGGCGTACACCGCGTAGGCGCGCCGCATGGCCTCGGCGTCGGCGCTCAGGCTCTGCCCCATGGCGTAGAGCCAGCTACGGTCGCCGCCCGGCGGGCCGGTCTCCAGCAGAGCCAGCAGTTCCCGCTCCTTGGCCGCCATCGCGGGCTCCGATCCGTGCAACCGCGCCGAGGCACGGGCCATGTCGTCGAAGAGGGCGGCGAGTTCAGGCGAGACCGGGGCCTCGACGGGCAGGCGCCCGGTCCGTCCGGCCTGCTCAAGCAGCTGAGCCAGGCGGATCCGGCGCTGCCGGATGTCATCCTCTTGCCGAGCGAGATCCGCGTCCAGCTCAGCGAGGATCTCGACGAGATCCTCGCCCCTGTCGTCCGCCAGTACGTCCTTGACTTCGTCCAGGCTCAGGCCGAGCTCGGTCAGACGGCGGATGCGGGCCAGTGCGACGGCGTCGCGCAGCGTGTACTCACGGTATCCGTTGGGCTGGCGCAACGGCTCGGGCAGCAGCCCGATGCGGTGGTAGTGCCGCACGGCACGGGTGGTGGTGCCGACGACGCCGGCGAGTTCTCCGATTCGCATGCCATCAGTAGAAACGTTGTCGCTGCGACAAGGTCAAGCGCTTGCGTTCGCTGCAGAAGGGCGGTCCCGTCAGAGGAGTCATACCTTCCTCAGCTTGTACAGGTCCCAGGAGTCGGGGTCGCCGATGTACTGGTAGAGAGTGGCCTGTCCCTGTGTACCGCCCACGTTCCAGGGCAGCCACTGGCAGCCCGGGACGCTGACTTTGACCTCCTGGCTCCAGGCGTCCCGTCCAGCATCGAACGCCCAAGTTCCCTCACCTGTGCACGGCTTCATCACAGAAGTGAAGTTCTCCTCGAACCGCTCCTCTTTGACGCCGGAGGCAGCGATCCTGCCGTCCGCGGTAAAGGTCAGCGTTGCGCCCTTCCCATCGGTCCAGGTTCCGACAAGAGCCGGTACGGACAGCATCGGCGGCCGGTACACCTTGAGGAGGTTTGTTTGGAGAGCCATGCCACCCAGGACACCCACGCTTATGACGATCAACACGCCCCAGCCGACCACCGCGCCAAGCAGCCTCCGCCGCCGCGACCGGCCGGCCAGCGCGGGGACGGTGAGTACGGCAGTGGCCACCATCCACGAGGCCCCAGCCGACGCCCAGTCACAGGGACCAGCAAGAACGGTTCCCACCACTATGGGCGCGAGGGCCGCCGCCAGGACCAGCGGTACCCACCCCCAGGCTTCCCGGCCGCCGATCCGCCGCCCCAGCACTCCGGCCAACCCGATCGCAGGCAACACGAAGACTGCCGACAGCGCGGCTCCGAGGATGGCGCCTGCCACTGCCAGGAGGGGCAGCACCAGCATGCCGAGTGCGTTCATGCCGCCGCCGGCATTTGGCGACTCCTGCGTCTGGCCGTACACCACGGCCACCACGAGAGCGAGCGCCGACTCAAGGAACAGCACCACCATCGAGATCCACAGCATCCGCCCAGCAGACCGCTCGCGCCCCATAGCCAGGCCCTCTCATGAATGACACATGAGCGCGGATCGCCCATAGGCCAACCGCCATGCTGCCAACAGATTTGAACATGTTCAATTTGAACGTTGGCGCGCTCGCCAAGGCCCCGAAACCTGAGCACGCTGGGAACGGCGGCACCCCGCGCGGCGCCAGGTCACGGCCTGTCGGCGCCTGCTCCTCGCGAGGGCGAGTCTCCTCGAAGCCCATGTCTCCCGTCGCCTTTGAAGGCCTCCACCACCGTCCAAGCACATGAGGGATCCCTCGGCCGACCGACTTCAGAGGCCGGCCTCGGCCAGAATGTGGTCCATCCGGGCCCGTGGAAGCACAGGGTTTGCCGCCGCCTGTTCGGCGACCGTGGGGTCCAAGTCCGCCAGCAGTTGCTCCAGCAGTTCCGCGGTGACGTTGGGGTGGCGGGCCACGCCCAGGCGCAGGGACGAATCCTCGCAACCCGCAAGCCGCCGCAGCTCCGGAACGGGCAGTTCGGGGTCCTCCAGGGCGAGGACGCGTACCGGTGGAACCACTTCTTCCACGAAACCGCGCAGCGCCTGGCGCGGGAAGTTGGGATGGTCCACCAGCAACGGCCGGACGTGGAAGGTTTCGCCGTGGCTGCGGAGAAGTCGCAGCAGGACCTGTGGTGGCGTGTCGGGCCGACGGGCGGCGGTGCGGCGGACGGACACGTCCGGGTCGTCGTCCAGCCTTTGCCAGGCCTCATCCGGCAGGTCCCGGCTGGCCGCGAGCACCTTCCGCAACACCGCGTGCGGACAGTCCACGTAACTCAACCGCTCGGCGAGCGGCGCGTCTCGCAGCCAGCTCGGCTCATACGATGACCAGTGGAGTGCGACATATGCGTCGGTGCTTCCGGCTGCGTATTCTTCTTTCACCAGGGCGAGCAGGTGGTCCCGCACCTCGGGGGCGACGTGACGGCTGTAGGCCACCGCGACACGTACAAACGGATCTGCGCTGGTCTGGAGACTGATCGCCATGTCGGCGGTCAGGTAGGGGTTGCGGGCCACCGCGTGCAGCACCCTCTTGTCCCCGGTGGCCAGCAGTTGCTCGAACTGCTGGAACGTCAGCGGGAGATAGCGCGCGACGTTGGCTTGTACGGCTGGATCGGAGAGACATCGCTCGTGATACTCCGCCGGCACGCCCGGGTGCTCTGCCCTCGTAGCGGAGGCGCGTACCCCTGGGTCCGCATCGTTGAGCAGCGCGACTTGCACAGCCATCGGCCGGTCGCGCCAAGTCTGCGCGACCATCGCGCGCAGCTTGGGATCGGAGCTGGCCGCCAGTTCCCCCGGCGGTCGGCCATAGACGTCGACTAGGGCCTCGATGTTCAACGGCACCCCGATGTCCACCCCGTAACGGATGAAGTCCGGGTAGGCGTCGCGAATGGCGGGGTCGGGGTGCTGGGCAATGCGGCGGCGCATCGCCGAGGAGATGCGCCGCCCGTGCAGGGATACAGCCGAATCGCTGCCGCCGTACGCAAGCAGGGCCTCGGCCACGATGTCCGGTAGCTGTCCCGTGCGTGCGGCCAGCCCATGCCGGCCCGCCGCGTGCCTGGCCAGCCGCACCAAGACGCCCACCGGGGCGGCTGGGTTTCGCCCCAGCCCCGACAGGTGGGGCTGCTTGAGATGGACCATGCGCCCACATTAAGCCCGGGCGTACTGGACAAGGGGCAGTGGCCGTTGGCCGCTTCCCGGGCGCTCCGCCCTTCGGGGCGGCAGCAAGGCCCGTGGCATCGCAGGGAGTTGACCGCACGCGGAGGCACAAGTCCCGTCTCCGACACCCGATCCCCTCATGGGGCATGCGCCTCAGCACCGGGGCAAGGCGGCGACTGCCGTTGCCCTGTACTTACCGGCGCGGTACGCCACAACGGAGGCAAGCTCGCCTGGAAAGGTCGTCGGCCTATGCGCTGGGTGCGAGGCGTGATCTTCGAGCTGTCTGGTGTCGACCGCTCCTCTGCCGTGGCGGGCGCTGTGCCGTTGCTCTTCGCAAGCGACTGCACCCTTTGGCCTACTGTGTTTTCGGCCCTGCGGAGGACGATCTTGCGGCAGGGGTGCGAGAGGGTAGGGCCGTGCGAACAACCATCGGATACACCCTCGAAAGCATCGGCTACGTAGTAGGAGCCCAGGGGCTTGTCAGCTTCGCTTCGCAGACCCTCTTCGATACGGAGTGGGGTTGGATGCACAGGGTTGTCGACCTTCCGTCCACCGCTTACCTCGGCATCGTCGTCATAGGGTTGGCGCTCGTCGTCGTCGGGGTGAAGACACGGAAGGCGCCCCCGCGCCAGGAGATCGCCTGACCGGCGGGCCTTCAGCCTGCGGTGCCCTTTCGGTGTCGTAGCGGTCGAAGCCAGCAGGCCGCCCGGGTACGCCTGCGTCGTATCGCCGCCAAAGGTGTCGGCCAGGGCCGCCGCGACCGTGTCATTGTCAGCGTCGAGCGGTGCGCATACGCCCAGCCGCCGTCCTCGCACTCAGCGCAGACGAGGAAGGCGCATGCATGCCAGCCAGTCTGTGGGCAGAGCTGGGATTACGGGTTCGGCATCAGGTCCGTTAACGGAAACGCCGTCACGTCTTCTGGCGGGCGCGACAAGTGCAGCACGGTGTGGAAGTAGCCGTCGGATTCCGTTCCGTACGGATCGTCGCCAGCCGCAGCCACCGCCTGGACGGCGTATTGCTGCTCATCCTTGTCCGTGAAGCGTCGTTGCCTGAACGGGTGCGTGGTTGCCTTCTCGGTGACCAGGCCGAAGGATTCCAGGCATGCGGCGATGGGCGCGTACGAGGTCGTGCGCAGCACGAAAGCCGCGACCCACACCGGGTCCTGGGCGCAGGCCAGGATCGGTTGGAAGGTCCGGGGGGAAAGGAAGGACGACCCTCCGGTGATCGTGATCAGACGGGCGTGCCGCGCGGCGCGGCGCAGGGGCTGGGAGGGAGGCGCGGCTTCGAGGTTCTCGGCGAAGCCGGCTTCGATCAGACCGACCTCGCATGCGTAGGAGATGGCGTTCGCGGCCATGTCGAGTCCGATCACGCGGGCCGGGTTGTCGCGCCGACGAGCCGCGTAGTAGCCGCGGTCCCATTCGATCAGTTCGGCTGTGGTGAGGGCGGTGGCCTGCGGCGACGTGTAGTGGGCGTAGAGGTCGTCCAGCGTCACTTCGTGGTTGAGGAGGGCGGCGTTGATGCCGTACGAGCAGCAGATGTCCATCACGGTCACCGGTTCCGGTGCGCGGACCCCCCGGCTGCGGGCCGCGAGCGCCCGCCGGAAGATGCTCTGTCCGTGATGGGGAGTCTGGTATTCCAGCGGGCCCAGTGCCTGGAAATAAGCCCGGGGATCCGGCTGGTCGTAGATGTCGTCGAACGGCGTCATACCCTCCGAGGCGGAGGTCTTTGACCGCTGCTGGCCGTCCACAGCGATGCTCTCGTGTCCCCGGTTCCGCACTCCGCTCATGCAGGTTCTCCTCACACAGCCCGGGTGGCTATCGGGTCAGAGTCGGTGACTCGGGTGCCGTACCGGAAGAAGGCGGGAACGAAACCGGCCACGCGCCGTGAAGGGGTCTGCGCTGCGTTCATCGCCGCCACCGCCGGGGGCTGACCCCTCCGGGACCGCCGACCGGCTGCGTCGGTCTTCTCCGGGACCGTGTGCCAGATGCGGTGCCGTGACGCGCGGGTGGTCATGGCACGGTCCGTTGCCGTCGGCCTTGGCGGCGGTCAGGCTGCCGGGCGCCGTTTCGGGGTCGGTCGGGTCGGGACGTGGGGCGCGATCTTCTCGGTACTCGTTCGAGTGGAGTGCACTCCACTCGCTACCCCGAGCCGACGCCCCAGGTCGATGGCCGTCACAGGGGATCGGGCGAACAGGTTTCCCGGTACGGGCCGCGCAGCGCAACACCATACGTCTCGTGCCCGGGGGTCGGCCCGGACCGCAGCCCGCCCACGCCCCCGGCTCAGGACGCGGTGGCTTCCCAAGCCGCATCGATCATCCGGAAGACCTCGTCCACCGTGGCCCCGGGATCGTCCGCCCGGCAGGCCAGCGCGTAGGCGTCGATGGCGAACCGCGCGGTCGCCCGGCAGGCCGTCGTACTCCGAGACAGGTGGGGATCGGCGGCCAACGCCTCCGCCAGCGCCTGCGCGTGACGCAGGCTCATCGACTCCTCGTATTCCCGCAGGGCGGGTGATTCCTCGATCATGCGTCGGACGGGGGCGCTCCCCTCCGCCGTGCAGTGCCGCACCAGGGCCTGGACCTCGCGGTGCAGCGCCGGGATGAGCGGCTCGTGCGGAGGCCGGTCGGTCACCGCACGGGTGAGGCGCTGCTCGAAGTCCTGGTCGCGCTCGAACACCAGGGCCTCCTTCGAGGCGAAGTGCGCGAAGACGGTGGTGACGGCCACGTCGGCCTCGGCCGCCACGTCACGGATGCCCACGGCGTCGTACCCGCGCTCCAGGAAGAGGCGCAGCGCGGTGTCGGCGATCTTCTGGCGGGTGGCGGCCTTCTTGCGTTCGCGGCGTCCGGACGGCTCGGTCATGCCCTGACACTACCAGCTAGGAATTCCTAACCGTTGCAAAACACTAACCGTTAGGACTACGGTCGGCCGCATGAAGAAAATCAGCTTCGCCGAGTTCGGCGGCCCCGAAGTCCTGCAACTGGTGGAAGCCGAGGAGCCGCACGCGGGCCCCGGCCGGATACGCATCGCCGTACGGGCGGCGGGCGTCAACCCCGTCGACTGGAGGATCCGGGAGGGCCAGGTCCTGGGAGCCCATCCGGTCGAGCTGCCCGCCGGGGTCGGACTGGACGCCGCCGGCGTGGTGGACGAGGTAGGCGAGGGGGTCGAGGGGGTCGAGATCGGCGACCGCGTGTTCGGCGAAGGCGCCGACACGTACGCCGAATTCGCCGTGCTGTCGGCCTGGGCCCGGATTCCCGAGGGGTTGTCCTTCGAGGAAGCGGCCGGGTACCCCTCGGTGGTGGAGACCGCGCTGCGCGTCATCCGCGAGGTCGGCGTGCGGGCCGGGCAGACGTTGCTGGTCAGCGGCGCGTCCGGCGGCGTCGGGTCGGCGGTGCTGCAGATCGCCCGCGCGCGGGGCATCACGGTGATCGGCACGGCCGGGGCCGCGAACCAGGACTACCTGCGCAGCCTGGGCGCACTGGCCACGACCTACCACGAGGGCTGGGTCGAACGGGTGCGGCACCTGGGCCGGGTGGACGCGGCCCTCGACCTGGCCGGCTCGGGCGTGATCCGCGAACTCGTCGTGCTGACCGGGGACCCGCGCAAGGTCGTCTCCATCGCCGACCTCGATGCTCCGCGGCTGGGCGTCCGGTTCTCCGGCGTGGCCGGGAGCGTACCGGACGCGCTCGCCGAGGCCGTCGACCTCATCTCCCGGGGCATGCTCCACATCCCGGTCGAGAAGTCGTACTCGCTCACCGAGGCAGCGGCGGCGCACGCTGACAGCCGCAGCGGCCATACCCGGGGGCGCCGGGTCCTGGTCATCTGAGCCGCGGCCCACCCGGCGCCCGCCC
>NZ_JBJHPC010000220.1:0-10969 GCF_045257485.1 Streptomyces sp. YS-3
GGGAGAAGGCCCCCCGTCCGGGGTGGAGGTCCGGCGCAGTCCGGGCCCCCGTCCCAAGGTCTCCACGGGGGCGCCGGCGCGGGGTCCGGAGAGGGTTTCTCGACGGGGTTCCGGGCTCGGGGCCGCGTCAGCGGGTCAGCGGCCGGGTCCGGTGCCCCGCCGCCTCGTCGATCTCGGTGTGTGCCTTCTGCAGCAGTTGGGACGCCAGGTCCATCAGGACCCGGGAACCGGCGATCTCCTCCCCGACCCGCACCTGTTCGGGGTCCAGGGGATGGCGCAGGGCGTAGCCGTGCCCCCTCATCTCGGTACCGTCGGCGAGCCTGAGCAGCCCCGCGGCGCTGGTGCGGTCCCCGACCTCGGAGAACTCCAGCTCCACATGCCACCCCACGAGTGTGGTCATGACGGTCACCTCCAGGACTCGCCCACGTACTCCCAGGGTCCCCCCGGGGCGCCGCGGAAGCGAGCGGCGAAGGAGTGCGGCCGGTGCCGGGCGTTCCTACCCTGGAGGACGCAGGGGGCCCTATCCACGGAGGACGCGATGACCACCGAGCCCGACCCGCATCTGGCCATGATCCGGGACGTGGAGCCCCGAACCCCGCAGGGGTGCGAGGACTGTATGCGTGAGGGCTCCCCCTGGGTCCATCTGCGGCTCTGCCTCGTCTGCGGCCACGTCGGCTGCTGCGACTCGTCCCCACGGCAGCACGCCCGCGCGCACGCCGCGAGCGAGGAGCACCCCGTCGTGCGCTCCTTCGAACCCGGCGAGGACTGGCGCTGGTGCTTCGTCCACGAGGCCCTGATCTGACCGGCCGCCCGTTGGCCGAGGCCCCGCCCGTCCCACGACGTGGCAGCGGACCCGGCCGCGCTCCGGGGCGGCCGACCGGAGCGGACCCGGGCCGTGTTTCCATACCGCGGTGAACAGCGAGAACACCTCCCGGTCCGCCACCCGCCCGTACGTCCGCCCGCGGAACGATCGCGACCTGGACGCGTGCGTCCGGGCGCTCGCCGCCGTCCACGAGCGCGACGGCTACCCCGTCAACTGGCCCGAGCGCCCCGGCGACTGGCTCGCCCCGCCCTCGCTCCTCGCGGCCTGGGTGGCCGACCTGGACGGCGAGGTCGCCGGCCACGCCGGTCTGTCGCTCGCCGGTACGGGCGATGTGGCACCCGGTCTGTGGAGCGCCCGCGCGGGGGTCGGCCCCGAGGCGACGGCCGTGGTCAGCCGGCTCTTCGTCGCTCCCGGGGCGCGCGGCCACGGCATCGGACGGCTGCTGCTGGACCGCGCGGTGAGCGGGGCGCGGGCGCGCGGGCTGCATCCCGTGCTCGACGTGGTGGCCTCCGACACCGCGGCCATCGCCCTGTACGAGCGGCTGGGCTGGGAGCTGCTGGCCGAGGTCGAGCAGGAGTGGGGGCCCCGGCAGACCGTGACCGTCCGCTGCTACGCCGCGGGCGGCTGACGGCGCCGGAGCCCCGTCCCGGCTCAGGCCGCGGCGTGCGCCTCGCGCAGGAAGCCGACGAGCAGGGAGTTCACCTCGTCCGGGCGCTCCAGGCTGGGCAGGTGCCCCGCCCAGGGCAGCGCGAGGTGGCGGGCGTCGGCGAGGACACCGGTGAGGTGCACCGCGATGTCGTGGAAGTCCGCGAAGTCGTGGTCACCGGAGACCAGCAGAGCCGGGGCCGCGATCGAGGCGAGGTCGGTCTCCACCCTGATCTGGCCGAACTCCTCGGTGGCGGCCAACTGGACGTCGAAGGCGTTGCGCTGCATCCGGCGCACCTGCTCCCGCACCGCCCCGTCGGCCTCCGGCCCCAGCCAGGCGTCCACGTTCAGGTCGGTCGCCCCGGCTATGTCACCGGTCTCGATCAGGGTGTCCTCGCGCTCGCCGAACGCCCGCAGCTCGGCGCCGGGTTCGTGCCCGGCCAGCGCGGTGCAGAGCAGCGCCAGCGCGGTGACCCGCTCGGGCCTGCGGGCCGCGATCTCCAGCGCGACCCGGCCACCGCCGGACGCCCCGACCAGCGCCGCGCGCTCGATGCCCAGCGTGTCCAGGAGGGCGACGACGTCCGCCGCGTTGTTGTACGGACGGTCCGGCACGGGCGTCTCGCCGAAGCCGCGCAGGTCGCAGCGGACCACCTGGTAGCCGGCCTCGACGAGCGCGGGAACGTTCGGCTCCCACATCCGCCGGTCGCAGACCGTCGAGTGGAGCAGGAGAACCGCCGGGCCGCTGCCGGCCACATCATGGGAAAGAGTCACCGCGCCACAGTAGAGACCGGTTCCGCTTCGCGCATCAGCGTTTTCCCGCGGCCAGCGAGTCGGCCGGGTGCTGCGCCTCGGTGCCGTCGCCGGCCGCGGGCAGCGTGGCCACGGGCCACCAGAAGTCGTCCAGGATGCCGTCCTCGGTGGCTGCGTCGGTCTCCGGCCGTTCGCCGGTCGGGCGTCGAGTCAGTCGAGTCATACGGGCAAGTGTGGTGGTTGGAAAGGTCGTTGGGGAGTCGATTTCTAGAACAGTCTTCTACAGGTCGGTGGAGATCGCTGCGCTAGGGTTGCCGCCATGGCAGACAGCGTCCCGATCGGTGCCCTGTGGAGCACCCCCAGCGCCCGAGCTCGACGGAACGGGCCCGGCAGGCACCGCGCGGAGCAGAGCCGTGTCGCCTAGGCAGCAGCGCGGCGAGGCCACGATCGACCGGCTGCTGACCGCGGCCCTGCGGGTGTTCGCCGAGTCGGGCCAGCAGGGGTTCACCGTCAGCGCCGTCACCCGCGCCAGCGGCGTCAGCCTCGGCAGTCTCTACCACCACTTCGGCAGCTTCGACGGTCTCGCCGCCGCCCTCTACACCCGCTGCATGGAGCAGCTGTTCGACGAGATGACGGCGGTCCTCATGCGGGCGCGCACCGCCCGCACCGGCATCCGCGCGCTCGTCCAGTGCTATCTGCGCTTCACCGAGGAGCACCCGGACGTGGCGCTCTTCCTGCACGCCTCCGCCTACTCGGGCTATCTCGCCGCCCACGCCGACGAGATCCGCCGGGTCAAGGCGGACAAGCTGGCCGCCATCGCCGCCTGGCTGGGACCCCGTATCGAGGCGGGCGAGATCGCGCCGCTGCCCTCGCCCCTGATCGACGTCCTCGTCCTCGGCCCCCCGGCCGAAACCGCACGCCGCTGGCTGTCCAGTACGTACGACATCGACCTCGCCCAGGCCTACCGGATCCTTCCCGATCGGGTGTGGCGCTCGCTTCAGCCGGACTGAGGGGACTGGATGGTGGCGGCGGCGGCCGGGCCGGCGGGAGCCGCTCGGCGCGCGCCCCGGCGGGCCGCGGGCCCCATCGCGTACGACGCCACCAGGATCAGCGCCCCGAGCACCAGCCAGCCGGGGCTGCCCCAGTCCACCAGGAGCGCGGTCAGCAGGAGCGGGCCGAGGGTGCGGGCGATGGTGACGCCGGTGCCGAACAGGCCCTGGTACTCGCCGATCCGGTCGGCGGGGGCCAGGTCGAAGCCGATCTGCCAGGAGCCCGCCGAGTGCAGCATCTCGGCGACGACCAGGAGCACCGATCCGGCGACGAGCGCCGCGGCGGCCGTCCGGGCGTCGTCACCCACGGCCGACAGCGCGAACACCGCGCAGGCCGCCAGCATCACCGCGCCCGAGCGCCGCACCGCCCGCACGGCGGTCGTCAGTCCCCGGACGCTCCTAGCCGTCCGCACCTGAAAGAGCATCACCGCGCCGGTGTTGAGCACGAACAGCGCCGAGACCAGCCAGGCCGGCGCGGCCGTGCGCTGGGTGATCCACAGCGGTATGCCCAGGCTGAGCAGCGGCATCCGCAGCAGCAGCACGGTGTTCAGAAGGGCCACGACCACGTACGGCCGGTCGCCGAGGACCGTCGGGCCGCGGCGCCCGCCCTCGGGCCGCGGCACGGGCACGACGTGGGGGAGGCGCGCCAGGAGCAGGGCGCAGAGCAGGAAGCTCGCCGCGTCCAGCGCGAAGACCGTGAGGTAAGCGCCGGTCGTGTCGGCGTGCAGGGCGACGCCCCCGAGCGCCGCGCCCACGGCGAGACCCGCGTTCAGCGTGGCCTGCAGGCGCGCCAGGGTCCCCGTCCGCTCGGTCTCGGCCACCAGCCCCGCGAGGAGCGACTGACGGGCCGCCGCGAGCCCCGACTGGGCGGTGGCGTAGAGGCAGGCGGCCAGGAGGAACGGGAGGAAGGAGCGGACCACCAGGAACGACGCCACCGAGGCGCTGGTCGCCAGGGCCAGCAGCACCGCCGTCCCCCGGGGCCCGCGCCGGTCCGCGAGCCGCCCGAGCGGTACGCCCGCGACCGAGCCGACGGCCCAGGCGAGGGTGAGCCCCAGACCGATCCGCGCGGGGGCGAGTCCGACGACGCGGGTGAAGTACAGGGCGGAGGTCACGAGGTAGGCGCCGTCGCCGACGGAGTTGGTCAGCTGGGCGAGCGCCAGAAGGCGGCGGGGGCCCGCGGGGGACACCGGATGGGTCGTCATGAGTCGGAGACTATGGCCCGGGTGGCCCCTTCGTCTGGTCCATTTCCCGGGGAAGCGAGTGGGCCATTCGCGGCCCTCTCGCGGGGTGGGGACCGTGATGGCCGAGCCGGGAGGTTTTCGATCCGAGGAGCCAGGTAAACGTGTGGTTATGGTGCAAATCGGCTACACGATGATGACCGAGCAGACCGGCCCCCGCGCCCTCGTCTCCGACGTGGTCGCCGCGGAACGCGCCGGCTTCGACTTCTCCGTCACCTCCGACCACTACTTCCCCTGGCTGGAGTCCCAGGGACACGCCTCGTACGCCTGGAGCGTACTCGGGGCCGCTGCCCAGGCCACCTCGCGCATCCCGCTGATGACGTACGTGACCTGCCCCACGGTCCGCTACCACCCCGTGGTCGTCGCGCAGAAGGCCGCGACGATGCAACTGCTGTCCGAGGGGCGGTTCCGGCTGGGTCTCGGCTCCGGCGAGAACCTCAACGAGCACGTGGTGGGCGCCGGATGGCCCTCGCCGCAGGTCCGCCTGGACATGCTGGAGGAGGCCGTCGACATCATCCGCGCCCTCTTCGAAGGCGGCAACGTCAACCACCAGGGCGCCCACTTCGACGTGTCCAACGCGCGGCTGTGGGACCTGCCGGACGAGCCGCCGCCCATCGGGATCGCCGTCTCGGGTGAGGTGTCCTGCGCGCTGGCGGGCCGCTCCGCCGACCTCGTCATCGCCACCGAGCCCAAGGCCGAGCTGCTGGAGTCCTTCGACCGGCACGGCGGCAGCGGCAAGCCCCGCGTGGGGCAGCTGCCGGTCTGCTACGACCCCGACCGGGACGCGGCGATCGCCCGCGCCCACGACCAGTTCCGGTGGTTCGCCTCCGGCTGGCCGGTGAACTCCGAGCTCCCCGGGCCGTCCGGCTTCGAGGGCGCCACCCAGTTCGTCACCCCGCAGGACGTGGCGGAGTCCATCCCGTGCGGCGACGACGTCGGCGCCTTCGTCGACGCCGTACGGCCCTACGCCGAGGCGGGCTTCACCGAGATCGCCCTCGTCCAGATCGGCGGTGAACACCAGCTCCCCTTCATCCAGTGGGCCGAGACGAAGCTGCTGCCCGCCCTGCGCGAGCTGTGACACCGCCCCGGACGGCTACCCGGTGAGGATGCCGGGCAGCGCGAGGGCGCCGAGCAGGGCCGTGCCCGCCAGGAGCCAGGCGACGTAGTCGCCGATGTGGCCGGAGTGCAGCCGGCGCAGCGGCTCGGTCCAGCGGTACGGTTCGCGGCGCGCGGGGCCGCGGACCGCCGCGCCCGCCAGGGCCGCCGCCAGCACGGCCGAGGCGAGCCCGAGGAGCAGGCCGGGCGGGGTCCAGTGCGGCGCGTGGCCCGCGGGGGCGTCGAAGGCCCGGCCCGTCGCCCGCGCGAGCGTCGGCACCAGCCCCGTCGCCAGCGACCCCGCGAGCAGCAGCGCGGGCACCGCGACCATGGTGACGGGCACCCGGCCGAGGCGGCCCCCGGTCTCCGGCTCCTCGTCCTCCCCGTCCGTCCCGTACGCGGGGTCGCCCGACGGAACCGGCCCCAGTCCGCGGAACACCCGCGCGGCCACCCTGAGCACGGCGCCTCCGGTGAGCGCGGACACCGCCACGAACAGCACGGGGAAACCGCCGCCCGCCGCCTCCTCGGTGACCGACTTGCCCAGCCCCGTGCCGAAGGGCGGCAGCCCCGCGAGCGCCAGCGCCCCCACCGTGAACAGGACGGCGACCAGCGGCAACTCGCGGGCGCGGCCGTGCAGTTCGTGCTCGTCGACGCTGCCGTAGCGGTCGAGCAGGATTCCGGCGCAGGCGAACAGGGCGGCCTTCGCGCCCGCGTGCCCCAGGACGTACAGCGCCACCCCGCCGCTCGCCTCCGGCCGCAGCAGACCGACACCGACCAGGAAGAGCCCGGTGTGGGCGACGGTCGAGCAGGCGAGCAGACGTTTGATGTGGCGCTGCTGCCAGCACATCACCGCGCCCACCAGCGCGCTCAGCGTGCCCAGGACCATCAGGGCGCGTCCGGCGTCCGGGGCGGGCAGGCCGCCCGGCCCCGCGAAGACGGTGCTGCACACCCGCCAGGTGCCGTACACCCCGAGCTCCACCATCACGCCCGACAGCAGCATGCACACCGGCGTCGGCGCGACCGCGTGCGCGTCGGGCAGCCAGAAGTGGAACGGGGCCGCCGCCGCCTTGACCAGCAGACCGGTCAGAACCAGCGCGAAGGCGGCCAGCGTCAGCGCGTCCGGTCCGCCGTGGGCGTCCAGGCGCGCCCCGATCTGCCGCATGCCGAGTTCGCCGGTGCGGGCGTAGAGCAGCACGATGCCGGTCAGCGTGGCGTACGCGCCCAGGGAGTTGACCACTCCGAAGGTCAGCGCGCCCTGGACGGCCCGGGCCTCCTCGACCCGGTAGCCGGTCAGGGCGTACGCCACCACACTCATCAGCTCGAAGAAGACGAACGCGTTGAAGAGGTCCCCGGTGAGGGCGAAGCCGCACATGCCCGCCTGGAAGAGCAGGACCAGCGCGGGGAAGGAGCCCGCGTGGCGCCGGGGCGGCTCGTCGAAGTAGTGCCAGGAGTAGACGAGCACGGCGACGACCAGGACGGAGACCAGGGCCGCGAGCCCGGTGCCGGGGCCGTCCCCGACCAGGACGATACCGACGCCCGCCCCGTTCCTCGGCCGCCAGCCGCCCACCCACTCCTCGCTCCGGGGAGAGGAGTGGACGAACAGGACCAGGCACAGGACGGCCGTCGCCGCCGCGGTGCAGGCGGCGGCCGACTCGGCGACGATCCGCGGCAGTCCGCGCCCGGCGGCCACCAGGGCGGCGGCGCCGCACAGCGGCAGGGCCACGACCAGCGGCAGCAGTTGGTTCATCCGCGCAGCTCGGACAGCTCGTCGGGGTCCACCGTGCCGTGCCGCTTGGCCACCTGCATCACCAGCGCGAGCAGCAGCGCGGTCACCGTCGCCCCGACCACCACATCGGTCAGGGCCAGGGCCTGCACCACGGGGTCGACGACGGGCCGGGTGCCCGGTTCCAGGTCGGAGTGGACGGGGGCCGTGCCGCCCTCGCGGTAGCCCACCGCCAGCAGCAGGACGTAGGTGGAGGACTGGCAGACCGCCAGACAGCCCACCGCGTGGACCAGATGGCGGCTGGTGGCGAGGCCGTAGCAGCCCGCCAGGAAGATCCAGCCGGCCACCAGGTACGGCAGTACGGACATCACCGCGCGCTCACGCCCCCGTTCGTTCCCGTCGGTCCGTCCCGGTCCTTGCCGGCTCCGCCCCGCCCGGCTCCCGTGTCCTGCTCGATCTCCACGGCCTGGTCGAGGAAGCGGGCGAGCAGCACCACGACCGCGCAGCCCACCTCCATGCCGACCGCCGCGTTGAGCAGCGGCACGGTCCCGCCCGACGCCAGGGTGTTGAACGTGCCGTAGGGCAGGACGGTGTTGGCGAGGAACGCCGAACCGCCGACGAGCCCCGCGACACCGAGGATCAGATACGCCGCCTCGCCCGCCGCGTCCCCGATCTCGTACAGGCCGACCGGGCGGATCCGCTCCAGGGCGCGGTAGTCGGCCCCGATGTAGAGCAGATGCAGCGCGGTCGCCACCACCACCCCGCCCTGGAAGCCGCCGCCGGGGCTGAGCTGTCCGTGCGCGATGACGTAGAGCCCGGTCAGCAGCACGATCGGCAGCATGACCAGCGCGTACCGGCGGACCGGAGCGGCGACCCTCTCGGGCGCGGGAGGCACCTGGCGCTCGTCGCGGGTCTGGCGCAGCAGGACGACGGTCCCGAGCACCGCGGCGAACAGGATGGTCTCCTCGCCGAGCGTGTCGAAGGCCCGCTGGTCGAAGTTGACGGACGCGATGGTGTTGGCGGTGCGACGGGCGAGGGACGCGTCGACCGCGCGGTCCCCGTACGGGTGGACGGCGCCGCCGAAGTCCGGCAGCCGCAGATACGCGGCGCACAGCAGCACGGCCACGCCGAGGCCGCCCAGGACCAGCACCCACATCCGCAGCCGCCGGCTCACCGGCCGTCGTCCCCGGGCCGGCCGCGGCGCCGCACCTTGCGTACGGACAGCAGGATCAGCAGCGGGGTGAGCGCGGAGCCGACCGCGAGCTGGGACAGGGCCACGTCCGGGGCCTGGAGGACGGTGAACAGCACCGCCAGCGCGAGCCCGAGCACCGCGAGGACCAGTGCCTGGCGGGCCGGGTCGCGGACCGCCACCGCGGCGGTCGCCGACACCGCGACGAGCAGCAGGGCGAGGACGACCGGCACATCAGCCATGGGAGGCCTCCGCGCTCTCGTAACCGCCCGCGACCGCCCGGGACGCCACGACGTTCCCGGCGATCAGCAGCGCCCCGGTCACCAGCAGCTTCACCAGGGCCCGGCCGGGCCCGGTGCTCGCGCACACCGCCGCGACCACCGCCGTGGTGGCGACGGCGGCGGTGGCCGTCAGCGCGCCGGTGTGCGCGGGGCCCGGGGAGAGCTCGTCGGCGAGCAGCCGTGCGTACACCAGGGTGCCCACCGGGCCGAGGAGCGCGAGCACGAGGGCGAGATCGGTGTACGACGGACGCCGGTAGCCCTGGGCGAGCAGCAGCATGACCAGGCAGACCGCCGACGTGCCGAAGTTCTGGGCGACGACCCGGCGTCCCACCGGGCCGGTGGCCACCCCCCACACCACGGGCCCGAAACCCACCGCGAGCAGGCCGGCCGCGGCCCACAGCCACCCGTTCACCGCTCGCTCATCGCCCGCCGGGCCGCGCAGGCGGCGACCGCCGCGAGCAGGGCGCTTCCGGCCCCCACGAACGCCTCCAGGGTGTCGACCGTACTGATGAACACCAGCCACATGGCCATCAGCGGGAGCCACCACACGAGGAGTTCGGCGGTCACGGCCGCCGCTCGACCCATCCGTACATCACCTCGACAGCGGTCGGGAGCCGGTGGGCCCGCCCCGGTCGGGCGCACCCGCGTCGTATGGAGTGCGCTCATGAAAGCACCGCGGGCGCGCGGGCCGCCGACGACGCGCGGCGCTCCGCACGCCCGGCCGCCCCGGCCCCTCCGGGCCGGCGGGTACCCGGCGGCCCGCAGGGCAATCCCCCGGACGGCGGGGCGGCTGTTTCACCGGGGCGGGGAGGGGGACCCGGCACCCCGGCAGGCCGGGTTCGTGCGGTGCGGCTGGTGTGGCCGGATGCCCGGCGGTCGGACATGCTCGGTCGAGAGGCGGCGGGCGGCCGGGCGGTGGCCGCACGCGGTGCGACGGGAAGGGAGCGCACGCCATGCAGGTGGCATCGACCCCGTGGGTGCGCGATGGCGACCGTGCGGCCTGAGGGCGAGGAGGGCCGCGAGCCGGAGCGCGCCGCCCCGGCGGGSCCCGCCGGGCCGGTGGGCGCGTGGGTGCGGGGCGCGGGCAGGAAGGGCCCGGGCGGCCGGTCCTGGTTCGCCGTCGGCTTCTCGCTGGGGCTGGGCGCCACGCTGGCCTGGCTGACCGTGCAGACGGTGCTGGAGGTCGGCAGTCTGCTCACCCTGCTGCTGCTCGCGGTGTTCCTCGCGCTCGCCCTCGAACCCGTCGTCGTGTGGCTCACCCGCCACCGGGTCCGCCGGGGCTGGGCCGTCGCGGCCGTCCTGGTGCTGCTGCTCGCGGTGTTCGCGGGCTTTCTGGCGCTGGTCGTGCCGCCGGCCGCGGACGAGATCAACGCGCTGGTGAAGGCCGTTCCGGGCTGGCTGCGCGACCTGCACGACCACAACTCCACGCTGGGCCGCTTCGAGGACCGCTACCACCTGGTGGACAAGGCCAAGCAGCAGTTCTCCTCCGGTGGCGCGTCCGGGCTCGCCGGAGGGCTGCTGGGCGCCGGGAAGTTCGTGGTCGGCGCGGTGACCTCGGGGGCCATCGTCCTCGTCGTGATGGTGTACGTAATGGCCTTCCTGCCCGCGCTGAAACGGTTCTGCCTGCGCTTCGTGGCGGCCCGCAAACGCCCCCATGTGCAGGAGGTCACCGAGGAGATCCTCAACCGGGTCGGGCGGTACATGCTCGGCAACGTGGCCACCTCCGTCATCGCCGGCGCGGCCACCTTCGTCTGGTGCGTGGCGCTCGGCGTCCCCTATGCGGCGGCACTGGGCGTCTTCATCGCCCTGATGGACCTCATCCCCATCGTCGGCAGCACCATCGGCGGCTTCGTCGTCAGCCTGGTGGCCCTGTCGGTGTCGCTGCCCATCGCGCTGGCCACCGCGGCCTTCTACGTCGGGTTCCGGCTGGCCGAGGACTACCTCATCGTGCCCAAGGTCATGCGGTTCGCCGTCGACGTGCATCCGCTCGTCACGGTCGTGGGCGTGCTGGTGGGCGGGGCGCTGCTCGGGGTGATCGGCGCCCTGGTCGCCATTCCGGCGGCCGTCGCCATCGGCATCGTCCTGGACGAGCACGTCTTCTCCAGGACGGACGTGTCGTGACGTACCGGTTCCGTACGGACGCGTGCGGAACCGGTACGTCGGGGGAGCGCGCTAC